>NZ_JBFTML010000013.1:0-95324 GCF_056396925.1 Pseudomonas sp. 05N433
GGCGCGCACCGCTTGACCCTGGCCTACCAACGGGTCGATGGCGATGAACCGTTCGATTATCTCGGCTTCGATCAGCAGCCGGGCACCTCGGTATTCCTTGCCAACTCGGTACAGATCCTCGACTTCAACGCGCCCAATGAGCGTTCTTGGCAGCTGCGTTATGACCTGGACATGGCGCCCTTTGGCGTGCCGGGCCTGAGCTTCATGTCGCGCTATGTGAGCGGTGACCATATCGACGACAGCCACTACGACGGCGGCCCCAATGGTGCCTATGGACGTTACGGCAGTGACGGCAAGCGCTGGGAACGCGACCTTGAAGCGCGCTACGTGGTGCAGGAGGGCAAGGCCAAGGACCTGTCGATACGTGTGCGTCAGGCCAGTGTGCGTTCCACCGCCCAGGTGGCCCGGGCGGACACCACCGACAACAACGAAGTCCGGGTGATCGTCGAGTATCCGCTGAATATTTTCTGATCCGTGGCTGATCCCCACCGGCAACCCAAACGATTTGCTCTCTTCAAGAAAGACAATATTCAGAGGAAAGAAAAATGACCGATAACGCCGGTTTTGAAAACATCTCCAAGCGTGAGCAGGGCCTCAGGCGCCAGCTCACCTCGGGTCAGATGAGCATGATCGCCATTGGCGGTGCGATTGGCACCGGGCTGTTCATGGGCAGTGCCTACGCCATTGGTTATGCCGGGCCGAGCGTGCTGCTCAGCTATGCGATTGGCGCGATCATCACCCTGCTGTTGATGGGCTGTCTGGCGGAAATGACGGTGGCCCATTCGACCTCCGGCTCGTTCGGCGCCTATGCCGAATTCTATGTCAGCCCATTGGCCGGGTTCCTGGTGCGCTATGCCTATTGGGCGGCGATTGTGCTGGCAGTGGGCACGGAAGTGACGGCGGTGGCGATGTACATGAAGTACTGGTTCGCCAACGTACCGGAATGGATCTGGATTGTTTCGTTCTCGAGCATGCTGATCGTGCTCAACGCCATCAGCGTGAAAACCTTCGGCACCTTCGAGTACTGGTTCTCGACCATCAAGATCGGTGCGATTGTCGGCTTCATCATCCTCGCGGTGTATGTGGTGTTCGGTTCCGGCAACGCGGATTACGGCGTGCACAATTACACCGCCCACGGCGGCTTCTTTCCCAATGGTCTGCAAGGCATGTGGATTGCGGTGATCGTCTCGATCTTCAGCTATCTGAGCGTGGAAATGATCGCAGTGGCCGCCGGCGAGGCGCAGGACCCGGAGCGGGCGGTGAAGAAGGCTTTTCGTGCGACCATCGTGCGGCTGGTGGTGTTCTACCTGCTGACCCTGGCCCTGATGCTGGCGATTGTGCCGTGGGTCCAGGCCGGTCAAGCGCAGAGCCCGTTCGTCACCGTCATGCAGACCATCGGCATTCCCGGTGCAACCGGCGTGATGAATTTCGTGATCCTGATTGCGGCGTTGTCGGCGATGAACAGTCAGCTCTACATCACCACCCGCATGATGTTCAGCCTGTCCCGCGGTGGTTATGCACCCAAGTCCATGGGGGTGTTGAGCAAGACCGGAATCCCGCTGAATGCCTTGTTGCTGTCGAGCTCCGGCATTGCCCTGGCAACGTTGCTCAATGTGCTGTACCCGGAAAGCTCCTTCACCTTGATGATGGCGATCTCGATGTTCGGCGCGATCTTCACCTGGTTCATGATCTTCCTGACCCACTACTGTTTCCGTCGCTACCACGAGCGCAACGGTGAACGGAAACTGTCCTTTCGCATGCGCCTGTTCCCGTACACCACGCTGTTGGGGCTGCTGCTGATGGGCGCGGTGATGATCACCACCTACTTCACCGATGCCTTCAAAATGACCTTGGTATTCGGTGTGCCTTTCCTGCTGATCCTCACGATCGTCTACTGGATCTTCTTCAGAAAACCCAAGGCAGCCGTGGTGTTGAATCCGCTGCCGAAGGTTTAGAGGGCGCAAACACGCAATCCCGACCGGCAGTTTTCATGGACTGCCGAGTCGGCATTGATCCTGGGCTGCTATCAGTCCGGCTCACACCCCTTGAGCACCAACCGGATAATCGTCTGTGCCGCCGCCTCATAATCAGCCTCATCCAGCTTGGCCTTGCCGGTCACTGCAGAAATCTGCCAGTCGAAATCGGCGTAGGTCTGGGTCGCGGCCCAAATGCTGAACATCAGGTGGTTGGGGTCGATCGGGGCGATCTGGCCGCGGTCGATCCAGGTCTGGATGCAGTCGATGTTGTGCCTGGCCTGGCCGTTGAGCTGCTCGACCAGGTCGGGGCTCAAATGCGGGGCGCCGTGCATGATTTCGCTGGCGAACACCTTGGAGGCGAAGGGCAGGTCGCGGGAGATGCGGATTTTCGAGCGGATGTAGCCACTGAGCACTTCGCTGGGCACGCCGTCGGCGTTGAACGGCGTCGAGGCTTGCAGGATAGGCTCGATGATGCTTTCCAGGACCTCGCGGTAGAGGTTTTCCTTGGATTTGAAGTAGTAGTAGACGTTAGGCTTGGGCAGCCCGGCCTTGGCCGCGATGTCACTGGTTTTGGTCGCAGCGAAGCCCTTGTCGGCAAATTCTTCACTGGCGGCACGCAGGATCAGTTCTTTGTTGCGCTCGCGGATAGTGCTCATAAACCAAGGGGTTCCTTGCCTGTTCTGGCGGTTGCGCATGGTAGCACCGGCCTCGCGCGGCGCTCAAGAATGCCCCGTGTGGCCTCGGGTCGCGTTATGCTGCGCACCATTCATTCAAGAAGGAAACCCGATTCATGGCAGGAAGCAGTTTGCTGGTGCTGATCGACGACATCGCCACCGTACTGGACGATGTAGCGTTGATGACCAAAATGGCCGCGAAGAAGACCGCCGGTGTACTGGGCGACGATCTGGCGCTCAACGCCCAGCAGGTTTCCGGCGTGCGTGCGGAACGGGAAATCCCGGTGGTATGGGCAGTCGCCAAGGGCTCGTTTCTCAACAAGCTGATCCTGGTGCCGTCGGCGTTGGCCATCAGTGCGTTCATTCCGTGGCTGGTCACACCGTTGCTGATGGTCGGTGGCGCTTACCTGTGCTTCGAAGGCTTCGAAAAACTCGCCCACAAATTCCTGCACAGCAAAGCCGAAGATCAGGCTGAACACGCAGAGCTGGTCGAGGCCGTGGCCAACCCGGCAGTCGATCTGGTGGCGTTCGAGAAGGACAAGATCAAAGGGGCGATTCGTACCGACTTCATTTTGTCAGCGGAAATCATCGCCATCACCCTGGGCACGGTGGCTGACGCTTCGCTGACCCAGCAAGTGATCGTGCTCTCGGGCATCGCCATCGTCATGACTATCGGCGTCTATGGCCTGGTGGCCGGCATCGTCAAGCTCGACGACCTTGGCCTGTGGCTGACCCAGAAGCCGGGCCAGATGGCTAAAAGCATCGGCGACGGGATTCTGCGCGCGGCGCCGTACATGATGAAAAGTCTGTCGGTAATCGGCACGGCGGCGATGTTTCTGGTCGGCGGCGGGATTCTGACCCATGGCGTGCCGGTGGTGCATCACTGGATCGAAAGTGTCACCGCAGCGTCTGGTGGCGCCGGGTTTATCGTGCCGACGTTGCTCAATGCAGTGGCCGGGATTGTGGCAGGGGCGGCGGTGCTGATTGGGGTAATGGCTGTCAGCAAGGTTTGGAAGACAGTGAAAGCCTGAAACCTGGTCAGTCCCGTAGGAGCGAGGCTTGCCCGCGAATGGAGCGCGTCGGTTGAACTGAATGACCGCGTTATCGTTCTTCGCGGGCAAGCCTCGCTCCTACAGTGATTGGTGGTGTTTGATACGCCGCGCATGAAAAAGGCCATTCGACGCAAATCGAATGGCCTTTTTTGCTGCCGATGGAGTTACTCGGCGATCTGCAGCTTGCGCGCCTCGGTATACACGTAACGCACTTTTTCATACTCGAACGGTGTGTTCATCTGCCCGTAGCGGAAGCCGTTCTGATAGCGCTTGTCGATAGCGCGCAGTGCCCAGATTTCCGGGTGGTTGGAACTGACTTCGGACACGTTCAGGAAATTGATCGCCGATTCGCCGGTGTAGTCGACCGCCAGGCCCGCGGTGTCGCGCAGGTTCGACGGGCCGAGGATTGGCAGCACCAGGTAGGCGCCGCCCGGTACGCCGTAGAAGCCCAGGGTCTGGCCGAAGTCTTCATTGCGGCGCGGCAGGCCCATGGCGGTGGCCGGATCCCACAGGCCGGCGACACCGATGGTGGTGTTGAGCAGCAGGCGAGCGGTGGTGTCCAGCGAGCGTTGCCCCTTGAATTGCAGCAGGCTGTTCACCAGGTTCGGCACATCACCGAGGTTGTTGAAGAAGTTGCTGACGCCGGTGCGCAGGAAACTTGGGGTAACGTAGCGATAGCCGTTGACCACGGGCAGGAACACCCATTCGTCGAACCGGTAGTTGAAGTGGTAGACGCGGCGGTTCCACTCCTCCAGCGGGTCATAGACGTTCAGCGCGTTGAGCGATGAGCGTTCGAATTCGCGCTGGTCCAGCCCCGGGTTGAATTTGAGTTTGCTCAGCGGTTCCTTGAAGCCGTCTTTATCGATCACCACTGGGGCGTTGGCTTTGCTGTTGTCGGCATTGGCGACGCCTGCACAGAGTAACGCTGCGATCAGCAGGAAGTATTTAGCCACGGAAAAACTCCAGCATGGCGTCGCTGTTGACGCGATAGTTGAGGTTGCCGCAATGGCCGCCCAATGGATAAACAGTCAAACGGTCGCCAAAGGTGCGGCGCAGAAAGCCCAGGTCGCCAGGGCCGAGGATCACGTCGTCGGCGTTGTGCATGACGGCGATTTTCGGGCTGTCGTGCAGGTAGTCCTTCAGTGCATACAGGCTGACCTGATCGATCAGTTGCAGCAGGCTGCCACCATCGGTGCGGGCGCGCCACATCGGGATGACCTGCTCGGTGATGTAGCAGTCGAAGTCGCACTGCAGCGCGCGTTTAAGGAACGGCGTGAGGGTTGTGCCTTCGGTGATCGGGAATTTCGGTGGCGTGATCAGGCCGCGACGGTTGATCAGGTCCGAGGTAAAGGCGATGTCCGCCGCCGAGAAACGGAACGAAGTGCCGATCAGCATTGCCATCTGCTCGTTGCTCAGGTGTTGCTTGGACTGCTGGAAGTCGTAGAGCAGGGCATCGTTAAGGTCGATGTAGCCCTTTTGCTGGAAGTAGCGGGTCAGTTTCCCCAGCACCAGCTCATAGAAAGTGGTGGTGTTGTTGATGCCCTTGACCTCGGTCTGTACCAGCTTGTCCAGGTTGGTGACCGAGGTGTAAAGGTTGACCGGCGGGTTGAGCAGCAAGACTTTCTTGAAGTTGAAGCTGCGACGGGTTTCATCCAGGTGTGCAACGAAAGCCGCATCCAGGGCGCCGAGGCTATAACCGGTCAGGAAATAATCGGTGACCGGCAGTTTCGGGTTTTGCGCCCGCACGGCCTGCATCACCCGGTACATGTCTTCGGCATCTTCCTTGGTTACGCCCGGGGTGGCGAAGCGCGAGGCGGCGCTCATGAAGTCGAAGCTGGTGGGCGACGACAGCTGCACCACGTGATAGCCGGCCTTGTAATAGAGCTTTTTCAGGTATTCGTTGAGGGTGCTGTCATAGCGTGCACCGGTGCCGGAGATCAGGAAGATCAACGGTGCGGCATGATCCTGCGTGGCGATGCGATAGGTGAGTTTTTTCACCGGCCAGAAGTTGTCCGGCAGATTGAACTCACGCTCCGGGCGCATCGTGACACTGCGGTCCGACTGATTGATGTCTTCATCCAGCGGCAATTCCGGGCGCAAGTCGGGCGGTGTCGTGGCGATGGTCGCCTCGAACGGGTTGGTCAGGGGGTAGCCATAACTGGCGGCGTCAATATCGGCCGCCAGTACGGACGCACTTAAAAGCAAGCCGCCAAACAGGGCGACGAAGCGCAAGGAACGAAGCATGACTAGATCCCTTAGAGGAAGGTGCCAAATGAAGTTCGCAGGCTATGACCATCGGATTTGGGCCAAAGTGCCATGCATCGGCCGCAAACAGGCCTGATTTCGGAGCAACGGTAGCGGGACGATACACTTTGCCGTTATTTCATGAACAGTTAATTGATGTTATTTGCTTACCACGGGCGGGGGATTAAGCTGGCGGCCGATTTCGTTTATTGGAGTGCTTCATGTCCCGCCGTCTGCCCGTGATTCTGCTGCTCGTTCTTCTGCCATTGTGGCTGGCCGCCAGTTATGGCGCGCGTTATGGCTTCATGGAGGATGCTCAATGGGTCGGCATCTGCGTTGACGAGGCCAGTCGCTGGGAATGCCTGGTGCGCTCGAACCTGGGTTTGATGATTCATTTCAAGGTGTTGGGCTGGGCGGCAGTGGCGGCAGCCGTGACCGGTTTTGTGCTGCCGGGGCGGGCAGGGTGGTGGCTGGCGGTACTGGCGCTGGTGCTCGGGTTTCCGGCGCTGGCGTTGTACACCACCACGTTGGCGGTGTTTGCGGTGGTGATTGCTGCTTTGCGTCTGGTTCGGGCATAAAAAAGATCGCAGCCTGCGGCAGCTCCTACACGGGGATATGCGTTTCCCTGTAGCTGCCGCAGGCTGCGATCTTTTGATCTTGCTGTGTTGATTACCCTTTGCGAACCCGCAAGCTGCGCCACAACGCCGCGACCATCAACACACTCACCAGCGCCCAGCCCCAAGCCTGCTGATTCTGCAGACCTTCACGAAACAGCTGCGGCGCAATGCCGGCGCCGATGATGAAGGTCAGCACGGCGATTTCCCGACGAGGCACTCTCACCGGCCGGCACAGGTACACCAGCGCCGGCAGGATGAAGGCGACACTCGGGAAGCTGCGATAACGCGGGTCAAACACCAGTTCCAGCATCATCACCGCCGCGGCAAAACCTGTCGCTGCCAGCCACCAGCCGGCTCGACGTTCGAGTGCATTGAAGGCGCGTCCACGCCAACCGGTGCGGGCGCTCAAGGTCAGCGCGGCATGGGCCAGCACCAACAGGTTCAACCCCGTCAGCAACGCTACCCACAACCATTCACTGGCAAATCGGGTGGTGACGCGGGCCAGGTCGCCCCAGGCGCCAATCGAGCAGGCCGCCAGGGCACCGAGCAGTGGCAGCACCAACGCTGCGCGGGTGCTGCGAACCCGACCGCCGAGGATCAGCGTGCCGATGAAGATCAAGCCACCCACCGCCAGCCATTGCGACCAGTACGGCACGTTCGAGACCGGCCCGGCGAGCACGCCCTTGTCCTGGCGATCGGCATCGAACAGTCCCCAATAACCGCCCACCGCCCCTTCGCTGGCGCGTTTCCAGGGCTGGTCGAACGCCTCGATCAGGTTGTAATGCCAGCCTTGCTGCTCGGCCATGATCACAAAGCTGCGGATGAACTTGGCTTCATTGACCCGGCTCGGCAGCGCCGTTTCGCGCTGACGACCTTCGCTCGGCCAGCCGGTTTCGCCAATCATCACGTCCTTGGGCGCGAACTTGTTGCCGAACACCTGGCGCACTTCTGCCACATGTTGCAGCGCAGCATCGATGTTCGACGGATCGTCTTCCCAGTACGGCAATAAATGGATGGTCAGGAAATCCACTGCCGGGGCGACTTCCGGATGTTTGAGCCAGAACTCCCAGACGTCGGCGTAGGTCACTGGTTGCTTGATCCGGCTTTTGACTTTATTGATCAGCGTTGCCAGTTGCGCGCCGGTGACTTCCTTGCGCAGCAGGGCTTCGTTGCCGACGATGACCGAGGTCACCACATCCGGGTTGGCATTGGCCGAGGCGATCAGCAGGTCGACTTCCTTGGCGGTGTCCACCGGGTTGCTGTTGACCCAGGCGCCGATCATCAGCTTCAAGCCGTGCTTGCGCGCCAGGTCGGGCAGATCCTGGAGGCCGGTCATGGAATAGGTGCGGATGCATTCGAAACGGGTCGCCAGCAGCGCGAGGTCGGCGTCCATGCGCTCGGGGCGCAGTTTGAACGGCACGTCGAATGGCGATTGGTCCTTGTCGAACGGGGTGTAGGAGGCGCATTGCAGCTTGTGCGTTGCGCTGACCACGTCCGGCAGGATCACCGGTTTGCCGAGGCCGTACCAGAAGCCGCCGAGGGCAAACAGCCCCAGCAGGCAAGCGAAAAGATAAGCCAAAAAAGGAAAGCGTGATGTCGCGGGCATGTTCAGGCCGTCTGGGAGCAAAGCCGGGCATGTTACCTGCATTTGGCCTACGCTTGGTGGGCTGCTTGGTTTTGACATGCAAAGTTCAGGCGGGATGGCCTATGCATTTTTAGCGGTCGCGATTAATGGCCTTCTGATGTCGTTTCTCGATGTCTTGAGGTCGCTGGCAGAGCAGGTCACTGTTGGCGTCAGGTTGATGATCGACACGTCAGTACTCCACTGATAATCGAGCGAGTTTGCGGTCGGCGTGATGGGGGCGCTGTGCACCATAAAAATACGTTGAGCGACTCGGCATCCGTCGAGTGCAGCACTTTCGGGGAAGTAACGATGAAGATGCGACGACTCTTGGGCGCAGGTGCCGCTTTGGTGCTGGCAATCAGTTCTACCGTAGCCAGCGCTGAAGGCAAGGCAGTAACGATCGGTTATGTGGACGGCTGGTCGGACAGCGTCGCCACGACCAACGTGGCTGCTGAAGTGATCAAACAGAAACTCGGTTATGACGTGAAACTGCAAGCGGTTGCCACCGGGATCATGTGGCAAGGTGTGGCCACCGGCAAACTCGACGCCATGCTGTCGGCGTGGCTGCCTGTGACTCACGGCGAATACTGGGCGAAGAACAAGGATCAGGTCGTCGACTACGGCCCGAACTTCAAGGATGCGAAAATCGGTCTGATCGTGCCGGAGTACGTCAAGGCCAAGTCGATTGCGGACCTGAAAACCGACGAGAGCTTCAAGGGCCGTATCGTCGGCATCGACGCCGGTTCAGGCGTGATGCTCAAGACCGATCAGGCCATCAAGGATTACGGTCTGGACAATTACACCCTCAAGGCCAGTTCCGGCGCCGGCATGATTGCCGAGCTGACCCGTGCCGAGAAGAAAAACGAATCCATTGCCGTCACCGGTTGGGTGCCGCACTGGATGTTCGCCAAGTGGAAACTGCRCTTCCTGGAAGACCCGAAAGGCGTTTACGGCGCAGCTGAAACCGTGAACAGCATCGGCAGTAAAGAACTGGCAACCAAAGCGCCTGAAGTCGCGAAGTTCCTGAAGAACTTCCAGTGGGCGTCGAAAGACGAAATCGGCCAGGTCATGTTGGCGATTCAGGACGGTGCCAAGCCTGAAGCCGCAGCGAAAGACTGGGTGGCTAAACACCCGGATCGCGTTGCCGAATGGACCAAATGATTTGAGCTGAAGCGTCTGGTCAGCACCTCCCAAGGCCCCTTGGCTTAAATGCCAAGGGGCTTTTTGCTTTCTGTGGGAATTCGGAGGGGGAGAAACCGTCATGTCGTTCTAATACTAAGGTCGTCTGGAACCTCTCCGGCAGCCGCATAGAGTGGATAACGTTCCAACTAAAATCTGTGCTGCGAGGATAAAAACAATGAACGACAGCATTTACCTCTCGATTCAAAACAGCCCGCGCTTCAAGGAGCTGGTTAGCAAGAGAGAACGATTCGCCTGGATTCTTTCAGCGATCATGCTTGGGCTGTACTCAGGATTCATCCTTTTGATTGCTTACGGGCCGCATATTCTGGGCGCAAAAATCAGCCCCGAGTCTTCGATTACCTGGGGCATTCCGATCGGTGTCGGGCTGATTGTTTCGGCCTTTGTCCTGACTGGCATCTACGTACGACGCGCCAACGGCGAATTCGACGACTTGAACAATGCGATTCTCAAGGAGGCTCAGCAATGATCCGGCGTCTAATCGCTCTCTTGAGCATCGCAGCCTTTGCACCGGGCGCCTGGGCGGCTGAGGCCCTGACAGGTGCAGTGCAGAAACAACCGCTCAACGTATCCGCGATCATGATGTTCGTGGTATTCGTCGGGGCAACCTTGTGCATCACCTATTGGGCGTCCAAGCGCAACAAATCGGCCGCCGACTACTATGCGGCGGGTGGCAAGATCACCGGTTTCCAGAACGGTCTGGCGATTGCCGGTGACTACATGTCCGCGGCGTCCTTCCTGGGTATCTCCGCCCTGGTGTTCACCTCCGGCTACGACGGCCTGATCTACTCGATCGGCTTCCTGGTGGGCTGGCCGATCATTCTGTTCCTGATCGCCGAACGCCTGCGTAACCTGGGCAAGTACACCTTTGCCGACGTGGCGTCCTATCGCCTGGGGCAAACCCAGATCCGCTCGCTGTCGGCGTGCGGTTCGCTGGTGGTGGTGGCGTTCTACCTGATCGCGCAAATGGTCGGTGCCGGCAAGCTGATTCAGCTGCTGTTCGGTCTGGACTACCACGTTGCGGTGATCCTGGTCGGTATCCTGATGTGCCTGTACGTGCTGTTCGGCGGCATGCTGGCGACTACTTGGGTGCAGATCATCAAGGCGGTGCTGTTGCTGTCCGGTGCCTCGTTCATGGCGCTGATGGTGATGAAGCACGTCAACTTCGACTTCAACACGCTGTTCTCCGAGGCGATCAAGGTTCACGCCAAAGGTG
Source organism: Pseudomonas sp. 05N433 (assembly GCF_056396925.1). Lineage (NCBI taxonomy): Bacteria > Pseudomonadati > Pseudomonadota > Gammaproteobacteria > Pseudomonadales > Pseudomonadaceae > Pseudomonas > Pseudomonas sp. 05N433. The sequence goes on from NZ_JBFTML010000013.1 coordinate 10,604, forward strand.
AAGCAATCATGAGCCCGGGCGGCCTGGTGAAAGACCCGATCTCGGCGTTCTCCCTCGGCCTGGCACTGATGTTCGGTACCGCTGGCCTGCCGCACATCCTGATGCGCTTCTTCACCGTGAGTGACGCGAAAGAAGCGCGTAAAAGCGTGCTGTATGCGACCGGGTTCATTGGTTACTTCTACATCCTGACCTTTATCATCGGCTTCGGCGCGATCCTGCTGGTCAGCACCAACCCGGCCTTTAAAGATGCGGCAGGCGCGCTGTTGGGCGGCAACAACATGGCGGCGGTGCATTTGGCCAACGCGGTGGGTGGCAGTGTGTTCCTGGGCTTCATCTCGGCGGTGGCGTTCGCGACCATTCTGGCGGTGGTGGCCGGCCTGACCCTGGCCGGTGCCTCGGCAGTGTCCCATGACCTGTATGCCAGCGTGATCAAGAAGGGCAAGGCCAACGAGAAGGACGAAATCCGCGTCTCGAAAATCACCACCATCGCCCTGGCGGTGCTGGCGATCGGCCTGGGCATTCTGTTCGAGAAGCAGAACATCGCGTTCATGGTGGGCCTGGCGTTCTCCATCGCGGCGAGCTGCAACTTCCCGGTGCTGCTGCTTTCCATGTACTGGAAGAAACTGACGACTCGCGGTGCGATGATCGGCGGTTGGTTGGGGCTGGTCAGTGCGGTTGGCTTGATGGTGCTGGGGCCAACCATCTGGGTGCAGATCATGGGTCACGAGAAGGCGATCTTCCCGTATGAATACCCGGCGCTGTTCTCGATGATCATTGCCTTTATCGGGATCTGGTTCTTCTCGATCACTGACAAATCTGCTGCGGCTGACAATGAGCGGGCGCTGTTCTTCCCGCAGTTTGTCCGTTCGCAGACGGGGTTGGGGGCGAGTGGGGCGGTTTCGCACTAAGGCTTCTTATATATAAGCTGCGCTGACACGAATGCCCCGGTCGAGAGATCGGGGCATTTTTATTGGGCTTTTATGGGCGGTTATCGCCCTTTGTAGGGGCGAGGCTTGCCCGCGAAGGCTATATGCAAAAGCCAAAGCGAGGCGGCCGGCCGGCCTGATCGGACGTGGGGATATATTCCTCCCGTAGGAACTGCCGAAAGCTGCGATCTTTTGATCTTGCCGTTGCTTTGGCTTTTGATCTGTCTGCTCTTTTCCCGGAGGTCGAGCCGCCGTTACCGAAGAAACGGATATATACACAACCAAAGAGCACAAACAAAAACGGCCTCTATCTATATAGAGGCCGTTCTCGGTGCAACTTAAGACGTTATCGCAAGACAGGTCTTATTTGCGGTCTTCAAGCGGGGTGATGTCACGCGACTCGTAGCCGGTGTACAGCTGGCGCGGACGGCCGATCTTGTACGGGCTGGAGAGCATTTCTTTCCAGTGGGAGATCCAGCCGACAGTCCGCGCCAGGGCGAAGATCACGGTGAACATACTGGTTGGAATGCCGATCGCCTTGAGGATGATCCCCGAGTAGAAGTCGACGTTCGGGTACAGCGAGCGTTCGATGAAGTACGGGTCGGTCAGGGCGATCTCTTCCAGGCGCATGGCCAGTTCGAGTTGCGGATCGTTGGTGATGCCCAGTTCCTTCAATACTTCGTCGCAGGTCTGCTTCATGACGGTAGCGCGTGGGTCGCGGTTTTTGTAAACCCGGTGACCGAAGCCCATCAGTTTGAACGGATCGTTCTTGTCTTTGGCCTTGGCGATGTACTTGTCGATGTTCGAGACATCGCCAATTTCATCGAGCATGGTCAACACGGCTTCGTTCGCACCGCCGTGGGCAGGGCCCCACAGTGCAGCGATACCGGCGGCGATACAGGCGAACGGGTTGGCACCCGAGGAACCTGCCAGACGTACGGTGGAGGTCGATGCGTTCTGTTCGTGGTCGGCATGGAGGATGAAGATCCGGTCCATGGCCTTGGCGAGTACCGGGCTGATCGGTTTGATCTCGCACGGGGTGTTGAACATCATGTGCAGGAAGTTTTCCGCGTACGACAGGTCGTTGCGCGGGTACATCATGGGTTGGCCCATGGAGTACTTGTAAACCATTGCAGCCAGGGTCGGCATCTTGGCAACCAGGCGGATCGCGGAAATTTCGCGATGCTGCGGGTTATTGATGTCGAGGGAGTCGTGGTAGAACGCCGAGAGGGCGCCAACTACACCGCACATGACGGCCATCGGGTGGGCGTCGCGACGGAAGCCGTTGAAGAAGGTCTTCAACTGCTCGTGGACCATGGTGTGGTTCTTCACGGTGCCGACGAACTGGGCCTTCTGTTCTGCGGTCGGCAGCTCGCCGTTGAGCAGCAGGTAGCAGGTTTCCAGGTAGTCCGACTTTTCAGCCAGCTGTTCGATCGGGTAGCCGCGGTGCAGCAGAATACCGTTGTCGCCGTCGATGTAGGTGATCTTCGACTCGCAGGAGGCGGTCGACATGAAACCAGGGTCAAAGGTGAAACGGCCCGTGGCCGTCAGGCCCCGAACGTCGATAACATCGGGACCAACGGTGCCGGTTAAAATGGGCAGCTCGACGGGGGCTGCGCCCTCGATGATCAACTGCGCTTTTTTGTCAGCCATGTGGCCTCCTATTTATGCTTGAAATCATCAGACAGACCCCCCACGCAGGGCCCGCACCACTATAGTGAGATAAATTCGAATGTCAATTTGCCTAAAGTCTTGCTCCAGAAGGCTTTAACCGCACTTTTTTCTCGAAATTGTCTGCCGTTTACGCCTTTTATGTCACTTGTGCAATCCGCTATTAGGGGAAGGTGAACGCGTTGTCATTAGTAGCCTAACTGTCTATACTCGGCCACCGACCGCCAGGGGCTTTTGGGCCTGCTTTATTGGGGGTCGCATCCCTGGGTGGTGGTTACCTGACCAGTGCACTCCCCAACAACTTTGCCCTGATTGTTAGGGGCTCTTCAGTGTGAAAAAAAAGCCGTGAAAAGCCAACGACCTGTAAACCTAGACCTAAGGACCATCAAACTCCCCATCACCGGCGTTACGTCGTTTCTTCACCGTGTTTCCGGCATCATCCTCTTCCTGGGCCTTGGCTTCATGCTTTATGCATTGGGCAAGTCTCTGGGTTCCGAGGAAGGTTTTGCCGAGGTGAAGGCATGCTTGACCAGCCCGCTGGCCAAGTTCGTAGCATGGGGCCTCCTGTCCGCTCTTCTGTATCACCTGGTAGCCGGTGTGCGCCACTTGATCATGGACATGGGCATCGGTGAGACGCTGGAAGGCGGCCGCCTGGGCTCGAAAATTATCATCGCCGTTTCCGTGGTGTTGATCGTTCTGGCAGGAGTTTGGATATGGTAACCAGCGTTACGAACCTTTCGCGTTCGGGCCTCTATGACTGGATGGCGCAACGTGTGTCTGCGGTTGTTCTCGCGGCTTATTTCATTTTCCTGATCGGATACCTCGCTGCGAATCCTGGCATTGGCTACGCCCAATGGCATGGCCTGTTCGCCCACAACGGGATGCGTATCTTCAGTCTGCTGGCCCTTGTGGCCCTGGGCGCTCACGCCTGGGTCGGCATGTGGACCATCGCGACCGACTACCTGACGCCGATGGCGCTGGGCAAGTCCGCGACTGCAGTACGTTTCCTTTTCCAGGCGGTATGCGGCGTTGCGATGTTCGCTTACTTCGTCTGGGGTGTGCAGATTCTCTGGGGTATCTGATCCATGGCTAACATTCCAACGATTTCTTTCGACGCCATCATTATTGGTGGCGGCGGTGCCGGCATGCGCGCAGCGCTGCAACTGGCACAAGGCGGTCACAAGACTGCCGTGATCACCAAGGTTTTCCCGACTCGTTCGCACACCGTATCGGCCCAGGGCGGCATCACTTGCGCCATTGCGTCTGCGGATCCGAACGATGACTGGCGCTGGCACATGTACGATACCGTCAAGGGTTCCGACTACATCGGTGACCAGGACGCTATCGAATACATGTGTCAGGAAGGTCCGGCCGCAGTTTTCGAACTGGACCACATGGGCCTGCCGTTCTCCCGTACCGAAACCGGTCGCATCTACCAGCGTCCGTTCGGCGGTCAGTCCAAGGACTACGGCAAGGGCGGCCAGGCTGCACGTACCTGCGCGGCGTCCGACCGTACCGGTCACGCGCTGCTGCACACCCTTTATCAGGGCAACCTGAAAGCCGGCACCACGTTCCTGAACGAATACTACGCTGTCGATCTGGTAAAGAACGGTCAAGGCGAGTTCGTCGGTGTGATCGCGATCTGCATCGAAACCGGTGAAACCACCTACATCCGTGCCAAGGCCACCGTACTGGCCACCGGCGGTGCAGGTCGTATCTACGCTTCGACCACCAACGCCCTGATCAACACCGGTGACGGCGTTGGCATGGCGCTGCGTGCCGGCGTACCGGTACAAGACATCGAAATGTGGCAGTTCCACCCGACCGGCATCGCCGGCGCCGGTGTACTGGTAACCGAAGGTTGCCGTGGTGAAGGTGGTTACCTGATCAACAAGCACGGCGAGCGTTTCATGGAGCGTTATGCTCCGAACGCCAAAGACCTTGCCGGTCGTGACGTGGTTGCCCGTTCGATGGTTAAGGAAATCATCGCCGGCAACGGTTGCGGTCCGAATGGCGACCACGTAATGCTCAAGCTCGACCACTTGGGCGAGGAAGTGCTGCACAGCCGTCTGCCAGGCATCTGCGAACTGTCCAAGACTTTCGCGCACGTTGACCCGGTCGTCGCTCCGGTTCCGGTTGTTCCGACTTGCCACTATATGATGGGCGGCGTTGCCACCAACATTCATGGCCAGGCGATCACTCAGGACGCCGAAGGCAAGGACACCATCATTCCTGGCCTGTTCGCGGTTGGTGAAGTGGCTTGCGTATCGGTTCACGGTGCCAACCGTCTGGGCGGCAACTCGTTGCTCGACCTGGTGGTTTTCGGTCGTGCGGCCGGTCTGCACCTGGAAAAAGCGCTGACCGACGGTATCGAATACGACGACGCCACCGACGCCGACATCAATGCGGCCCTGTCGCGTCTGTCCGCTCTGAACGAGCGTACTGATGGTGAAGACGTGGCAACCCTGCGTCGCGAGCTGCAAAGCTGCATGCAGAACTACTTCGGTGTATTCCGTACTGGCGAATACATGCAGAAGGGTATTGCTCAACTGGCTGATCTGCGTGGCCGTATCGCCAACGTCAAGATCAACGACAAGAGCCAGGCGTTCAACACCGCGCGTATCGAAGCGCTGGAGCTGCAGAACCTGCTGGAAGTGGCCGAAGCTACCGCCATCGCTGCAGAAGTACGTAAAGAGTCCCGCGGTGCTCACGCCCGTGAAGACTTTGAAGATCGTGACGACGAAAACTGGCTGTGCCACACCCTGTACTTCCCGGGTGAGAAGCGCGTTGCCAAGCGTGCAGTGAACTTCTCGCCGAAGACTGTTCCGACTTTTGAACCTAAGATTCGGACTTATTAAGGGTGGCCGCCATGTTGCAAGTCAGTGTTTATCGTTACAACCCTGATCAGGACGCTGCGCCGTTCATGCAGGAATTCCAGGTTGATACCGGTGGTAAAGACCTGATGGTGCTGGACGTGCTGGCCCTGATCAAAGAGCAGGACGAGGGTTTCTCCTATCGTCGCTCTTGCCGTGAAGGTGTTTGCGGTTCCGACGGCATGAACATCAACGGCAAAAACGGTCTGGCGTGCATCACGCCGCTGTCTGCCGTCGTAAAAGGTAACAAGCTGATCGTTCGTCCTCTGCCAGGTTTGCCGGTTATCCGTGACTTGGTCGTCGATATGAGCATCTTCTACAAGCAATACGAAAAGGTTAAGCCATACCTGCAGAACGACACGCCGGCTCCGGCCATCGAGCGTCTGCAGTCCCCTGAAGAGCGTGAAAAACTCGACGGTCTGTACGAGTGCATCCTGTGCGCTTGCTGCTCGACTTCGTGCCCGTCCTTCTGGTGGAACCCGGACAAGTTCCTGGGCCCGGCTGCCCTGCTGCAAGCGTACCGCTTCCTGGCAGACAGCCGCGACACCAAGACGTCCGAGCGTCTGGCTTCGCTGGATGACCCGTTCAGCGTATTCCGCTGCCGGGGCATCATGAACTGCGTCAACGTTTGTCCGAAAGGCCTGAACCCGACTAAGGCCATCGGTCACATCCGTAACATGCTGCTGCAAAGCGGCGTGTGATTCAGCTGCTGTACCCGTAGAACCGCTGTACCCGTAGATGCTACGGCGCAGGCTTCAACCGGCGCCGTAGTTTTAACCTGAGCAGCAGCCCATAAGGCTGCGGCTCTTATTTTGAAGAAATGAGACAAGCAGGGGCATCCGGGCTGGTACCCGGACTATCAGCGTGATCCTAAGTGGCTTGTTTTAGTCGCTGCATTCGGACTTCTGCAAGTTTGCTCGGTGTCGACGCCGGTGGTGTTCCCCTAACCGAGGGTGACCAAGCATGCAAGAAAGCGTGATGCAGCGCATGTGGAACAGCGCCTACCTTTCCGGTAGTAACGCTGCCTATGTGGAAGAGCTCTACGAGCTCTACCTGCACGACCCTAACGCTGTGCCAGAAGAGTGGCGCACCTACTTCCAGAAGTTGCCTGCTGATGGCAACACTGCCACCGATGTTTCGCACTCCACAATTCGCGATCATTTCGTCTTGCTGGCAAAGAACCAGCGCCGCGCCCAACCGGTTTCCGCCGGCAGCGTGAGCAGTGAGCACGAGAAGAAGCAAGTTGAAGTGCTGCGATTGATCCAGGCCTACCGTATGCGTGGCCACCAGGCAGCCCAGCTTGACCCGCTGGGGCTGTGGCAGCGTCCTGCACCTGCAGACCTGTCAATCAATCATTACGGCTTGACCAATGCCGATCTTGATACGACCTTCCGTGCCGGCGACCTGTTCATCGGCAAAGAGGAGGCGAGCCTACGCGAAATTCACGAAGCGTTGCAGCAGACATATTGCCGCACCATCGGCGCTGAATTTACGCACATCACCGATTCCGAGCAGCGCCAGTGGTTCCAGCAGCGTCTGGAAAGCGTGCGCGGCCGTCCGACGTACTCCGCCGACATCAAGAGTCACCTGCTCGAGCGCGTCACTGCCGGCGAGGGTCTTGAAAAATACCTTGGGACCAAGTATCCGGGTACCAAGCGTTTCGGTCTGGAAGGCGGCGAGAGCCTGATTCCGATGCTCGATGAACTGATCCAGCGTTCCGGCTCCTACGGCACCAAGGAAATCGTCATCGGCATRGCCCACCGTGGTCGTCTGAACGTGCTGGTCAACACCTTTGGCAAGAACCCGCGCGAGTTGTTCGACGAGTTCGAAGGCAAGAAGAAGGTCGAGCTGGGTTCCGGTGACGTTAAATATCACCAGGGCTTCTCGTCCAACGTCATGACCACCGGCGGTGAAGTTCACCTGGCCATGGCTTTCAACCCGTCTCACCTGGAAATCGTTTCTCCAGTGGTCGAGGGTTCGGTCCGTGCCCGTCAGGATCGTCGTAACGATCCTACCGGTGAAAAGGTTCTGCCGATCTCCATCCACGGTGACGCGGCATTCGCCGGTCAAGGCGTGGTCATGGAAACCTTCCAGATGTCGCAGACCCGCGGTTTCAAGACCGGCGGCACCGTGCACATCGTGATCAACAACCAGGTCGGCTTCACCATCAGCAACCCGCTGGACTCGCGCTCCACCGAGTACGCGACCGACGTTGCGAAGATGATCCAGGCGCCGATCCTCCATGTGAATGGTGATGATCCGGAAGCCGTGTTGTTCGTGACCCAGTTGGCCATCGACTACCGCATGCAGTTCAAGCGTGACGTGGTGATCGATCTGGTCTGCTACCGTCGTCGCGGCCACAACGAGGCTGACGAGCCAAGCGGTACCCAGCCTCTGATGTATCAGCAGATCACCAAGCAGCGCACCACCCGTGAGCTGTATGCCGATCGTCTGACCCAGAGTGGGGTGCTGGACGCTGAGCGTGTTCAGGCGAAAGTCGACGAATACCGCAACGCGCTGGACAACGGTCTGCACGTAGTAAAAAGCCTGGTCAAAGAGCCGAACAAAGAGTTGTTCGTGGACTGGCGTCCGTATCTGGGCCACGCCTGGACCGCGCGTCACGATACTCGCTTCGATCTGAAAACCTTGCAGGAACTGTCCGCCAAGCTGCTGGAGATTCCGGAAGGCTTCGTGGTTCAGCGCCAGGTCTCGAAAATCTACGAAGACCGTCAGAAGATGCAAGCCGGCGGCCTGCCGATCAACTGGGGTTACGCCGAAACCATGGCGTACGCGACCCTGGCGTTCGAAGGTCACCCGATTCGCATGACGGGTCAGGACATCGGTCGCGGTACGTTCTCGCACCGTCACGCTGTCTTGCACAACCAGAAAGACGCGGGTACCTATATCCCGCTGCAAAACCTGTACAAGGGTCAGCCACGTTTCGACCTGTACGATTCATTCCTGTCCGAAGAAGCGGTTCTGGCGTTCGAATACGGTTATTCGACCACCGAGCCAAACGCTCTGGTTATCTGGGAAGCCCAGTTCGGCGACTTCGCCAACGGTGCCCAGGTGGTTATCGACCAGTTCATCACCAGTGGCGAGCACAAGTGGGGCCGTCTCTGCGGTCTGACCATGCTGTTGCCGCACGGTTATGAAGGTCAGGGTCCGGAGCACTCCTCGGCTCGTCTGGAGCGTTACCTGCAGCTGTGCGCCGAGCACAACATTCAGGTAGCCGTGCCGACTACGCCGGCCCAGATCTACCACTTGCTGCGTCGTCAGGTGATTCGCCCGCTGCGCAAACCATTGGTAGTCCTGACTCCGAAGTCGTTGCTGCGTCACAAGCTGGCCATCTCGACCCTGGAAGATCTGGCCGAAGGTTCGTTCCAGACCGTGATCCCGGAAATCGATGCGCTTGACCCGAAAAAGGTCACTCGCATGATCCTGTGCAGCGGCAAGGTCTACTATGACCTGCTGGAAAAACGCCGTGCCGAAGGTCGTGAAGACATCGCCATCGTGCGTATCGAGCAGCTGTATCCGTTCCCTGAGGACGACCTGATGGAGGCTCTCGCCCCTTACACCAACCTCGAAAACGTGGTTTGGTGCCAGGAAGAGCCGATGAACCAGGGCGCCTGGTACAGCAGCCAGCATCACATGCGTCGCAGCCTGACCAACCATAAACAAGGCCTGGTCCTGGAATACGCTGGTCGTGAGGCGTCTGCCGCACCTGCTTGCGGTTACGCTTCGATGCACGCCGAGCAGCAGGAACAACTGCTGCAAGATGCTTTCACTGTTTAACGCCTTCGCGCACCTGAAACCGAATTTAAGGACCCACAGATAATGGCTATCGAAATCAAAGCCCCCACTTTCCCGGAATCGGTTGCCGATGGCACCGTTGCCACCTGGCACAAAAAACCGGGCGACGCCGTCAAGCGTGACGAACTGATCGTCGACATCGAAACCGACAAAGTCGTACTGGAAGTTCTGGCCACTGCTGATGGCGTGCTGGGCGCGATCGTCAAGAACGAAGGCGACACCGTTCTGTCCGACGAAGTTCTGGGCTCCATCGGTGAGGGCGGTGCTGCCGCCGCTCCAGCCGCTGCTGCACCTGCCGCTGCTGCCGCTGCTCCTGCCGAAGCGGGCGAAGACGATCCTGTTGCTGCACCGGCTGCTCGCAAGCTGGCTGAAGAAAACGGCATCAACATCGCTTCCGTTGCCGGTACTGGCAAAGGCGGTCGTGTGACCAAGGAAGACGTGGTAGCAGCTGTTGCCGCCAAGAAAGCCGCTCCGGCTGCTGCACCTGCCAAGGCTGCTGCACCGGCTGCTTCGGCTCCGGTATTCGCTGCTGGCGACCGCGTAGAAAAACGCGTTCCGATGACCCGTCTGCGTGCCAAGGTTGCCGAGCGTCTGGTTGAAGCTCAATCGAACATGGCCATGCTGACCACTTTCAACGAAGTCGACATGACCGAAGTCATGGCCCTGCGTTCGAAGTACAAGGACCTGTTCGAGAAGTCCCACAACGGCGTACGCCTGGGCTTCATGTCGTTCTTCGTGAAAGCGGCTACCGAAGCGCTGAAACGCTTCCCGGCTGTCAACGCGTCGATCGACGGTGCCGACATCGTTTACCACGGCTACGCCGACGTTGGTGTGGCTGTTTCCAGCGACCGCGGTCTGGTTGTACCGGTTCTGCGTAACGCCGAACTGATGAGCCTGGCTGAAATCGAAGGCGGCATCGCTACCTTCGGCAAGAAAGCCCGTGACGGCAAACTGTCGATGGAAGAAATGACCGGCGGCACGTTCACCATCACCAACGGCGGTACTTTCGGTTCGATGATGTCGACTCCGATCGTCAACCCGCCACAGGCTGCGATTCTGGGTATGCACAACATCATCCAGCGCCCTATGGCGATCAACGGTCAGGTAGTTATCCGTCCGATGATGTACCTGGCGCTGTCCTACGATCACCGTCTGATCGATGGCAAAGAAGCTGTGACCTTCCTGGTGACCATCAAGAACCTGCTGGAAGACCCGGCTCGTTTGCTGCTGGATATCTGATTTCGTTGCACGGGCCGTTCAGATGGACGGCCCTTCTGTAATGACCAGCTTCGTCCCACGACGGTCCTCAAAAGGGGCCGTCCGGTTTGATTCGAGAAGGAATGACACATGACTCAGAAATTCGACGTGGTAGTGATTGGCGCGGGTCCTGGCGGCTACGTGGCTGCCATTAAAGCAGCGCAACTGGGCCTCACCACTGCCTGCATCGAGAAATACACCGACAAGGAAGGCAAACTGGCCCTCGGCGGTACTTGCCTGAACGTCGGCTGCATTCCATCCAAGGCGCTGCTGGACAGCTCCTGGAAGTTTCACGAAGCGCAAGACGGCTTCGCGATCCACGGTATCAACCACGCTGGCGTGACCATGGACGTGCCAGCAATGGTCGGCCGTAAAGCCAACATCGTCAAAGGCCTGACCTCCGGCGTTGCAACGCTGTTCAAGGCTAACGGCGTCACTTCGATCCAGGGCCACGGCAAACTGCTGGCTGGCAAGAAAGTCGAAGTCACCAAGCCTGACGGTTCGGTTGAAGTCATCGAAGCCGAAAACGTCATCCTGGCTCCGGGCTCGCGTCCGATCGACATTCCACCGGCTCCGGTCGACCAGAATGTGATCGTCGATTCGACTGGCGCTCTGGAATTCCAATCCATACCAAAACGCCTGGGTGTAATCGGCGCTGGTGTTATCGGTCTGGAACTGGGTTCGGTATGGTCCCGTCTGGGCGCTGAAGTCACCGTTCTCGAAGCACTGGATACCTTCCTGATGGCAGCGGACACCGCTGTTTCCAAGGAAGCGCTGAAAACCCTGACCAAACAGGGTCTGGACATCAAGCTGGGCGCTCGCGTGACCGGTTCCAAAGTGAACGGCGACGAAGTCGTTGTGAACTACACCGATGCCAACGGCGAACAGAACATCACTTTCGACAAGTTGATCGTAGCCGTTGGTCGCCGTCCGGTGACCACTGATCTGCTGGCTGCCGATTGCGGCGTGACCCTGGACGAGCGCGGTTTCGTGCACGTTGACGATCACTGCGCCACCACCGTACCGGGCGTTTACGCCATCGGTGACGTGGTTCGCGGCATGATGCTGGCTCACAAAGCCTCGGAAGAGGGCATCATGGTTGTCGAGCGCATCAAGGGCCATAAAGCCCAGATGAACTATGACCTGATCCCTTCGGTTATTTATACTCACCCGGAAATCGCGTGGGTCGGTAAAACCGAGCAGGCCTTGAAAGCTGAAGGCGTAGAAGTTAACGTCGGCACCTTCCCGTTCGCAGCCTCTGGCCGTGCCATGGCCGCCAACGATACCGGTGGTTTCGTCAAGGTCATCGCTGATGCCAAGACTGACCGCGTATTGGGCGTCCACGTGATTGGCCCGAGCGCCGCAGAACTGGTTCAGCAGGGCGCGATCGGCATGGAATTCGGCACCAGCGCTGAAGACCTGGGCATGATGGTTTTCTCCCATCCGACCCTGTCTGAAGCCTTGCACGAAGCAGCGTTGGCAGTGAATGGCGGCGCCATCCACATCGCCAACCGCAAGAAACGCTAAGCGGATAATAAGAAACCACGGCGGTACGGCCCGTCGTGAGCCTTGCGAGCAAGACTCACCGCGGAATGTCCGCTGGACGCAGTCTTGCGTAGCTGCACCGGGTACCCGGAAAGGTTACGCAAGCAGCAGTCACAGGTGGTGCGGCACTTGAATGAGTGCAGCACCGAATGCGCAGTACCTAACGAAGACGGTAATAAGCATGAATCTTCACGAGTATCAGGGTAAGCAGCTGTTCGCTGAGTACGGCCTGCCAGTATCCACCGGTTACGCGGTAGACACCCCGGAAGCAGCAGCAGAAGCTTGCGACAAAATCGGCGGCAGCGAATGGGTTGTCAAAGCCCAGGTTCACGCCGGTGGTCGCGGTAAAGCGGGCGGCGTAAAGCTGGTTCGCAGCAAAGAAGACGCTAAAGCATTCGCACAGCAGTGGCTGGGCAAGCGTCTGGTGACTTACCAGACTGACGCCAATGGTCAGCCAGTCACCAAAATCCTGGTTGAATCGTGCACTGATATCGCTAAAGAGCTGTACCTGGGCGCTGTCGTTGACCGTTCGAGCCGTCGCATCGTGTTCATGGCTTCCACCGAAGGTGGCGTGGACATCGAGAAAATTGCTCACGACACTCCAGAAAAAATTCTGAAAGCCACTATCGATCCACTGGTTGGCGCTCAGCCATTCCAGGGTCGCGAGCTGGCATTCCAGCTGGGTCTGGAAGGCAAGCAAGTTGCTCAGTTCGCCAAGATCTTCGTAGGTCTGGCCAAGCTGTTCAAGGATCACGACCTGGCTCTGCTGGAAGTGAACCCGCTGGTGATCAAGGCTGACGGCGATCTGCACTGCCTCGATGCCAAGATCAACATCGACGCCAACGCCATGTACCGTCAGCCTAAGCTGAAGACTTTCCACGATCCGTCGCAAGACGATCCGCGCGAAGCGCACGCTGCCAAGTTCGAACTGAACTACGTAGCACTGGAAGGCAACATCGGTTGCATGGTCAACGGTGCTGGCCTGGCCATGGGTACCATGGACATCGTCAACCTGCATGGCGGCAAACCAGCCAACTTCCTCGACGTGGGCGGCGGTGCTACCAAAGAACGCGTAACCGAAGCGTTCAAGATCATCCTGTCCGACACTAACGTCGCTGCAGTACTGGTCAACATCTTCGGCGGCATCGTTCGTTGCGACATGATTGCCGAAGGCATCATCGGCGCTGTGAAAGAAGTCGGCGTGAAAATCCCGGTTGTTGTTCGCCTTGAAGGCAACAACGCTGAGCTGGGCGCTAAAGTACTGGCAGAAAGCGGTTTGAACATCATCGCTGCTACCAGCCTGACCGACGCTGCTCAACAAGTTGTCAAAGCTGCGGAGGGCAAATAATGAGCGTCCTGATCAATAAAGACACCAAAGTTATCTGCCAGGGTATTACCGGTTCGCAAGGTAGTTTCCACACCCAGCAAGCCATCGAGTACGGCACCAAGATGGTTGGCGGCGTAACTCCAGGCAAAGGCGGCACCGAGCACCTGGGCCTGCCAGTGTTCAACACCGTGAAAGACGCTGTAGCTGCCACTGGCGCCACCGCCAGCGTGATCTACGTTCCAGCTCCTTTCTGCAAGGACTCCATCCTGGAAGCAGCCTTCGGCGGCATCAAGCTGATCGTTTGCATCACTGAAGGCATTCCTACCCTGGACATGCTGGATGCCAAGGTCAAGTGCGACGAGCTGGGCGTAGTCCTGATCGGTCCTAACTGCCCAGGCGTGATCACTCCAGGCGAATGCAAGATCGGCATCATGCCAGGTCACATTCACTTGCCAGGCAAGGTCGGTATCGTTTCCCGTTCCGGCACCCTGACCTACGAAGCTGTGAAGCAGACTACTGACGCCGGTTTCGGTCAGTCGACTTGCGTCGGCATCGGTGGTGACCCGATCCCGGGTTCGAACTTCATCGACATCCTGAAGCTGTTCCAGGAAGACCCGAAGACCGAAGCGATCGTGATGATCGGCGAGATCGGTGGTTCGGCTGAAGAAGAAGYGGCTGCCTACATCAAGGCACACGTGACCAAGCCGGTTGTTTCCTACATCGCTGGTGTGACTGCTCCTCCGGGCAAGCGCATGGGCCATGCTGGCGCAATCATCTCTGGCGGCAAAGGCACTGCAGACGAGAAATTCGCTGCTCTGCAAGACGCAGGCGTTAAAACCGTGCGTTCGCTGGCAGACATCGGCAAGGCCCTGGCCGAGCTGACCGGTTGGGCCGTCAAGTAAGCCTCGCGCTTAACTGACGCTCCACCAAACAAAGGCCACCTTCGGGTGGCCTTTGTCATTTCCGGGGTTTGAGATATTCGCAGCGCTTTTTGTGGCGAGGGAGGTTGTGAAAATTAGATATGTAAACACGACACTGAAATGTCGCGTATCGGATAGTTCGCCCCGTAATAGTGCGTTTGGTGGGCAAATTCGGTAGGCTAGCCGCCATTTTGCGTTTGCGGCCCACAAGGCTGCGGCGCGCTAAACGGGTCAGTCCTATACGGATCGACAGCATTTCCCTCACCCATAAGGGAAATCCCTCTCTAAATTCCGATTCAGTAGTGTGGTATTTCCTTAATGAAAGTGTTGAAAGGCCAGGACATCCTGGCACTGGGCTTCATGACATTTGCCCTGTTCGTCGGGGCTGGCAACATCATCTTCCCGCCTATCGTCGGTTTGCAGTCCGGGCCTAATGTCTGGATGGCGGCGCTGGGTTTTCTGATCACCGCAGTCGGTCTGCCGGTGATCACCGTGGTCGCCCTGGCCAAGGTCGGTGGTGCAATGGATGCCTTGAGCAGCCCGATCGGTAAAATCGCCGGTGGCCTGCTGGCAGCCGCGTGCTACCTCGCTGTCGGCCCGTTGTTCGCGACACCACGCACCGCGACCGTGTCGTTCGAAGTGGGTCTGGCGCCGCTGACCGGCGAGAGCCCGCTGGCGCTGTTTCTCTATAGCTCGGTGTACTTCCTGCTGGTGTTCTTCATCTCGCTCTATCCGGGCCGTCTGCTGGACACCGTAGGACGGTTCCTCGCACCGCTGAAGATCATCGCCCTGGCCGTACTCGGCATCGCAGCGTTCGCGTTGCCGGCCGGTAACATTGGCGTGGCTACCCCTGAATATGTGGCGGCACCGTTCTCCCAGGGCTTCATCAATGGTTACCTGACCATGGATACCCTGGGTGCGCTGGTATTCGGCATTGTCATCGTCAATGCGATCCGCTCCCGTGGCGTGGAATCGCCGGTGTTGATCACCCGTTACGCGATCATCGCCGGGCTGATTGCCGGTGTAGGTCTGGCGCTGGTTTACGTCAGCCTGTTCCGGCTCGGCTCGGGCAGCCATGAAGTGGCCGCCGGTGCCACCAACGGCGCGGCGGTATTGCACGCCTACGTGCAGCACACCTTCGGTTCGCTCGGTAGCGGTTTCCTCGCGGTGCTGATCTCCCTGGCCTGCCTGGTGACTGCGGTGGGTCTGACCTGCGCCTGTGCCGAATACTTCAGCCGTGTGCTGCCACTGTCCTACAAGACGCTGGTGATCATCCTGGCCGCGTTCTCCCTGCTGGTGTCCAACCTGGGCCTCACCAAGCTGATTGCGTTCTCGATTCCGGTACTGACCGCCATCTACCCGCCGTGCATCGCCCTGGTGGCCCTGAGCTTCTGCAAGGACTTCTGGCATGAGCAGGGTCGCATCGTCGGTCCGGTGATGCTGGTGTCGTTCATTTTCGGCATGATCGACGCTCTCAAGGGCGCCGGTCTGGCCGACTGGATGCCGACTCAACTGGCTCACCTGCCGCTGAGCGAGCAGGGCCTGGCGTGGCTGGTGCCCTCGGTCATGACCCTGGTGGTTGCCGTGGTTTGCGACCGTCTGCTGGGCAAGCGCGAAGAAGCGCTGGCTTAAGCCGCTTCATGACCCGCCACAAGCGGGCTTGAGCTACAAATGGAAATGCCCCGTATCAATCGATACGGGGCATTTTTTATGCGCGTGATGCAGTGTCTTTTTCCTTGGGTTAACGTCGAAGCACTATCCGCAGGTTTCATCATCGTCTACACATCACAAGGAACTGCATGTCGTTCATCCACGCCAATCTGATCCACATCCTCGCCGCGCTCTGGTTTGTCGTCTGCTGGGGTGGCTACACCCGTTACGCGACATGGAAGGGCCGTGACACCGCATGCCTGGCCAGTGTGCTGCACCTGTACCGCGAAGACTGGATGCGCCGCATGCTGTTGCGCGACAACCGCATCGCCGATGCCAGCGTGATCGGTAACCTGGAGCGCAACGCCTCGTTCTTCGCTTCCAGCACGTTGATTATCCTGGCCGGTATTCTCACGGTGTTGGGGGCATCCGAAAGAGCCGTGTCGTTGCTTGCGGATATCCCGATGGTGCAACAGGCTTCCCAAGGCATGTCGGAGATCAAGTTGTTGTGCCTGGCGCTAGTGTTTGTCTATGCGTTCTTTACGTTCAGCTGGTGCATGCGTCAGTACAACTTTGCGGCCATTCTCGTGGGTTCGGCACCGATGATCGGTGAGCGGCATGTGTCCGAGCAAGAGCGTAACGCCTTTGCTTCCCGAGCCGCCCGTGTCATCTCCATGGCGGCCAACCAGTTCAACTTCGGTCTGCGTTCCTATTACTTCGGCATGAGCATGCTGGCGTGGTTTGTCAGCCCCTGGTTGTTCATGTTGATGAGCGCCGGTGTCGTGTTGGTATTGTATCGCCGCGAGTTTCACTCCGACGTTCTTGACGTGATGGTCTATACACCTACAGAGGCGCCATTGCCTGAGCTGAACAAAGAGGCGGCTTGATGAGTATTCCATTCTGGTGTGTGTTTATCAGCGCCTTGTTGATTTTCGTGGCGCGCATGCCGGTGGCCAAGGCGATGAAAGAGCAGGGCGGTTACAACAATCACCTGCCGCGTCAACAACAGGCGCAACTCACAGGTTTCGGCGCCCGGGCATTGGCGGCCCACCAGAACAGTTTCGAGGCGTTCATTTTGTTTGCGGTCGGGGTGTTGATGGCGCACACCACGCAAACGGCGGGATGGCTGATCGATGCACTGGCGATCGCCTTCGTGATCGCGCGCGTTATCTACTTACTGTGTTATTGGGCTGATCTGGCCTGGCAGCGAAGTCTGGTGTGGTTCGTCGGATTAGTGTGTTCGTTGTTGCTGATGATTAGTCCGACTTTTAGGACTATTTTGCTCTAAGGACGCGTTTCGAGCAAAATTTCAGATAAAAGAAAACCCGCACTTGGCGGGTTTTCTTTTATCACTAAAAACGCTTTTAGTTTTTAGGTGCTTCTGGAGCGGCTTCTTTTGCCGCTGCTTCGTTCGATTCAGTCTGAGCTTTGGCAGCTTCAGCGTTTTCTTTTGCCGCCTCGTTCACTTTATCCTGAGCTTCGCTCATTTTTTCCTGAGCTTGCTCTGTATGTTGGGTGGCTTCTTGAGCTTTGTCCTCGGATTTTTTACCGCAAGCGGCGAGACCGAGGGAAGCGGTCAACATCAAGGCAATAGCTAAAGTCTTACGCATGGGGTGTTTCTCCTGATGGAAAATATTTACTGGCCTTTCGAGCACAGCGACCAGGGTTAAGTTCCTTAAATCATTCAGATATATAAGTTTGTTTTGCTACGGAACTTTTACTTAAGAGCCGGCTACTTCGCCCGGACACTAAGGAGCGTTTACCAAATGGCCGAAAACCCCGTTTTTGAGCGTGCGATGCGATTCCTGTCGGCGTTGCGCCATTGTCAGGTACTCGGCATGCGCCTTCACAGCGCCAGCAGCGAAGGACTGACGGTGATTCTGCCGTATAGCCCGCAGATCGTCGGCAACCCGCAAACCGGGGTGATTCATGGCGGTGCGCTGACCTCGCTGATGGACACCGCCTGCGGCATGGCCACCCTCTGCGTGCTGCCTGAGTTCGAAGTCTGCCCGACGCTCGACCTGCGCATCGACTACATGCATGCCGCCGAGCCACACAAAGACGTTTACGGCTTCGCCCAATGCTACCGAGTGACTACTGATGTGATTTTTGCGCGCGGTTTTGCCTATCAGGACGACCCCGAACAGCCCATCGCTCATGTAGTGGGCACCTTCATGCGCATGGGCAAGGGTCTCAAAGGCGCTAAAGGCTTTGGCGGCGCCATTTCCGGAGGTACGAAATGACCGACACGTTCAAGGAGCAGCTTCAACAGGCCCATGCTCAGGGGGACTACGCCGCGCTGCTGCAGCTGATTCCTTACGCCGAGCTGATCGGCGTTGAATGTTCGCGGGTAGGAGATGAGCTGCTGTTTCGTCTGCCGGCCAACAAGGACAACATTGGTAACCCTTTACTGCCAGCGATTCATGGTGGGGTGATTGCCGGGTTCATGGAGCTCTCGGCGGCGCTGCACCTGTTGATTTTCACCGGCTCGCCCGGTGTGCCGAAGATTATCGACTTCTCCCTCGACTACCTGCGCGCGGGGCAGTTTCGCGATACCTGGGCCCGATGCCAGGTTTGTCGTCAGGGGCGGCGGGTGGCAAACGTGGCGATTACCGCCTGGCAAAGCACTGAAGCCGAGCCCATTGCCACGGCCCGGGCCCACTTCAAAATCGAAGAGCCCTTGAAATCCTGATCTAAGCCCCCAACTCTGAGGACAACCCGCCGCCGACCCTCAAGGTCGCGGCCACTGCCATCTGATTGGAGTTTGATGACCATGAGTGTGGAAACTCAAAAGGAAACCCTGGGCTTCCAGACCGAGGTGAAGCAGCTGCTGCACCTCATGATCCATTCGCTGTATTCCAACAAGGAAATCTTCCTTCGCGAATTGATCTCGAACGCCTCTGACGCTGTCGATAAATTACGTTTTGAAGCGCTGGCCAAGCCTGAATTGCTGGAAGGCGGCGCTGAACTGAAAATCCGTGTGAGCTTCGACAAGGACGCTAAAACCGTCACCCTCGAAGACAACGGCATCGGCATGAGCCGTGAAGATGCGGTCACTCACTTGGGCACCATCGCCAAGTCCGGTACCGCCGATTTCATGAAGCACCTGTCTGGTGATCAGAAAAAAGACTCGCACCTGATCGGTCAGTTCGGTGTCGGTTTCTACTCGGCGTTCATCGTCGCCGATAAAGTTGACGTATTCAGCCGCCGTGCCGGCCTCGCTGCCAGCGAAGGTGTGCACTGGTCGTCCAAGGGCGAAGGCGAATTTGAAATCGCCACCGTCGAAAAAGCTGATCGCGGCACCCGTATCGTTCTGCACCTGAAATCCGGCGAAGACGAGTTCGCCGATGGCTGGCGCCTGCGCAACATCATCAAGAAGTATTCCGACCACATCGCCTTGCCGATCGAGTTGCCGAAAGAAGTGGCAGCCGCCGAAGGCGAAGAGAAGCCTGCCGTTGAGTGGGAAACCGTCAACCGCGCCAGCGCCCTGTGGACTCGCCCTCGCACTGAAGTGAAGGACGAGGAATACCAGGAGTTCTACAAGCACGTCGCTCACGATTTCGAAAACCCGCTGAGCTGGAGCCACAACAAAGTCGAGGGCAAGCTCGAGTACACCTCGCTGCTTTATGTGCCGACCCGTGCTCCGTTCGATCTGTACCAGCGTGAAGCGCCGAAAGGCCTGAAGCTGTACGTGCAGCGCGTGTTCGTCATGGATCAGGCTGAGTCGTTCCTGCCGCTGTACCTGCGCTTCATCAAAGGCGTGGTTGATTCCAACGACCTGTCGCTGAACGTGTCGCGGGAAATCCTGCAGAAAGACCCGATCATCGACTCCATGAAATCGGCGCTGACCAAGCGCGTTCTGGACATGCTGGAAAAACTGGCGAAGAACGAGCCTGAGCAATACAAAGGCTTCTGGAAGAACTTCGGTCAGGTCATGAAAGAAGGCCCGGCAGAAGACTTCGCCAACAAAGAAAAAATTGCCGGTCTGCTGCGTTTCGCGTCCACTCAGGGCGACGACGGTGAGCAGGTTGTAAGTCTGGCCGACTACCTGGCTCGTACCAAGGAAGGTCAGGACAAGATCTACTACCTGACCGGCGAAACCTACGCGCAAGTCAAAAACAGCCCGCACCTGGAAGTTTTCCGCAAGAAAGGCATCGAAGTGCTGCTGCTGACCGACCGTATCGACGAGTGGCTGATGAGCTACCTCAGCGACTTCGACGGCAAGAGCTTTGTCGACGTGGCACGCGGTGACCTGGACCTCGGCAACCTGGATTCGGAAGAAGACAAGAAAGCCGCGGAAGAAGTCGCCAAGTCCAAAGAAGGCCTGGTTGAGCGTCTCAAGACCGCTTTGGGTGAGTCCGTTGCTGAAGTGCGGGTTTCCCATCGCCTGACCGATTCCCCGGCGATTCTGGCCATCGGCGAGCAGGACCTGGGCCTGCAAATGCGTCAGATCCTGGAAGCCAGCGGTCAGAAGGTTCCGGATTCGAAGCCGATCTTCGAATTCAACCCGGCTCACCCGCTGATCGAGAAGCTCGACAACGAGCAGAGCGACGAGCGCTTCGGCGACCTGTCGCACATTCTGTTCGATCAGGCGGCCCTGGCGGCCGGCGACAGCTTGAAAGACCCGGCCGCTTATGTGCGTCGTCTGAACAAGCTGCTGGTTGAACTGTCGGTTTAACCACGTTGTATAAAAACCCGCTTCGGCGGGTTTTTTCATTCTGGTGCTTTTTTACTGGGAGTCAGTCATGAGCCAAATCACTGTTCGATCCGTCGCCTATCAGATCGACGGCCAATCGTATGAAAGCCGTCTGGCCTTCGATGCCGACCATAAAGGCCCGCGTCCGGGTCTGTTGATGGCGCCGAACTGGATGGGCGTCAGCGTCGGCGCCGAGGAGATTGCCAAATCGGTGGCATCCAAGGGTTATGTGGTGCTGATCGCGGATCTGTACGGGCAATCGGTTCGTCCGCAGAACGGCGACGAGGCAGGCGCGGCGATGATGCCGCTGAAGAATGATCGCGCCTTACTGCGCAAACGCATGCAGGCAGCCTTCGAACAACTGCAAGGGCAGGGCGAGGCGGCGGTCGATACCTCGAAACTGGCGACTTTTGGTTTCTGCTTCGGTGGTTGCTGCGCGCTGGAGCTGGCGCGTAGCGGTGCGCCGGTGAAGGCTGCGGTGTCGTTCCACGGTACGCTGGATACGCCGAACGTGAACGATGCGAAAAACATCAAGGGTTCGGTGCTGGTGCTGCATGGCGCTGCCGATCCGCTGGTGCCGAAAGAGCAGCTGCCAGCGTTTGAAGCTGAGATGAATGCCGCCGGTGTGGATTGGCAATTGCTGAGCTATGGCGGCGCGGTGCATTCGTTCACCGACCCGCATGCCAACGTGCCGGGCATGATGATGTATGACGCGAAAACCGCGGCTCGCGCGTTCACGTCGATGCATAACTTGCTGGATGAAGTGTTCAAGGGTTGATTGCTGCTCTCGGTCCGGACGATGATCGTTCCCACGCTCTGCGTGGGAATGCCTCTAGGGGCGCTCGCGGCGTGGGAACGATCAGCCTATCAGTTACAGGGGCGTTGGCGGGCTTCGGTGTTTCGGCAACTCAATCCGCTCACTTTCCCCCGGCACCGTCGGCCAATCCCCGGCCGCCCAGCGCCGACGTGCTTCATCAATCAACGCCGGATCACTGGCCACGAAGTTCCAGTTGATCCGTCGTGGCCCGTCCAGTGGCGCTCCGCCAAACAGCACGGCATGGCAGTCACTCTCGGCGAACAGCGTCATCTCTTCCCCGGCCGGCAGCACTACTAGCGTGTAGGGCTCCAGCAGCTCGCCATCAAGCTGCGCCTCGCCGCTCAACACATACAGCGCCCGTTCTTCATGCTCGGTGGGAATCAGCAGCGTGGTCGCCGTTTGCAGGTTCAATTCGGCATACAGCGTAGGCGAAAGCACCGGGACCGGTGATTCAAGGCAAAAGCCCTTCCCGGCGATCATTCGTATCTTCACGCCAAGGTTTTCGCTGGCGGGCAGCGTGGCTGCTGGATGGTGGCTGTAGTGTCCTGGGCCGTGCTCACGGTCCTTGGGCGAAGCCAGCCAGATCTGTAAGCCGTGCATCGTACCGCCACTGTTCTTCAAGGCTTCGGGCGTGCGTTCGACGTGGGCAATCGCACTGCCGGCGGTCATCCAGCTGACATCGCCGGCATTCACCACCTGATCGGAACCGAGGCTGTCCTTGTGCTGGATTTGCCCTTCGAACAGGTAGGTGAGGGTGGACAGCCCGATGTGCGGATGCTGACGGATGTCCATGCCTTTGCCCGGTGGATAACGGGTTTCGAGCATGTGGTCGAAAAACACGAAGGGCCCGACGTTGCGGCACTTGGCTGACGGCAAAGGGCGAAGGATCGGCTGGCCTTCGACATCTTCGGCGCGGGGGCGGATCACGAGCGGAGTGTTCATGGTGCGTTCCAGGCTGAGCGGGTGACGCAGGGAGCATAACCCGCTTGCGCAGCCGTTGCCGCTATTGGCTGAAGGCGCCTTCGGACAGATGAGTCTCGATGCTGACTTCAGAGGTGGTCATCAGCTTGTGTACCGGGCAGCGGTCGGCCACGCGGTGCAGCTCGTCGCGCTGGGCGTCGGTGAGTACGCCCTTGAGCGTGAGTTTGACGTGCAGGGCATATTTGCCTTTCTGCTCTTCACTGTTGTCGCGCTTGACCTCGACCCCGACGCCGGTCAGTGGGATGCCCTTCTTCTTCGCATACAGTTTCAGGGTCAGGGCCTTGCAGGCGCCGAGGGCCGCGTCGAAATAGTCATGGGGCTCTGGCGCGGTGCCTTCGCCACCGGACGACTTGGGAACATCGGCAAACAGTTCATGGTCATCGATCTGGACGCTGTGACGAAAACCTTCGGCGGAGACAGTATTGACGGTAACAGTCATGGGAAACCTCGCAGGGATCAGGAAAAGTCATTCGATCAAAAAAGACCCTGAATTTATAGAGTATTCCTTCACGTTCGCGTTCCTATTTCTTGCCGGACGATTTGGCCACAGCTCAAAGTTGTCATTGTCCTGTCCCCCGCTTAACGCCAGACGAAAAAAAGCCCCGCGTTTGCGGGGCTTTCATGTCGGTCCGGATCAGCTGCCTTTGACCGTCTTGCCGTTGACCGTACCGTCGAGGAGCATGATGTTGTACTCCTTGCCGTCGGTTTCGACCTGTTGCAGACGGACCAGCAGGTAATCCCAATCCTTGGCGAACCACAGCACGGTGATGCGCTTGCTTTGTGTCGGATCGCGCACGCGCTCGACCTTGACCGCATCGATCTGGCCTGCCTTGGTGTCGACTTTCTCCGAGCCCAGCACGCGGAAGTCATAGGTATCGACTTCGCCGGCATCGACGACCTGATAGCTCATGCTTTTCTTGCCGGAGGCCACGTCATGCTGCAGCGCCAGTTGATAGGTGGACTTGTCGACCATGCCGCGGTTGAGCGGGAGCTTGACGGCGTCACCGCGATCGGTGCCGGTGACCATCTTGTTGGTCCAGTCGAAATCCAGATCAGCCTTCTTGGCTTTGCCCAGGCCACCCCGTTCGAAGTGGTAGGACTGCGGCAGCAGCGTGTCCTTGTCCAGGGTCAGGGTGCTTTCTTCGGTCAGGCTGGCGATCATCATCGATGCCTTGAAGCTGAGTTTCCAGACGCCGTTGGCTTCCTTGGTCAGGCTGCGTTCGGCGGTGCCGCTCATGGGCAGTTGCTTCCAGTCGGCGGTGTAGCTGGCGGAGAAGGGATGAAGGTCCGCGGCCTGCGCAAACGGCAGGGCGAGCAGGGCGCAAGCGAAGAGCAGGGCACGACGCATAAAATCTCCTAGGTTCGAATCAAGTGGCCGCTGGCCGCGAGTAACTGTCCGTCCAGTAAAGCACCTTGTTCGCCGAGTGATAAACGGCCTTCGGCAAACCAGCGTACGGCCATCGGGTAGATCAGGTGTTCCTGGGTGTGGACTCGCTGCGCCAGACTCTGCGGCGAATCGTGCAACTCTACCGGTATTACTGCCTGTACGACCAGTGGTCCGCCATCGAGTTCCTCGGTGACGAAGTGCACGGAGCAGCCGTGTTCCGTATCGCCGGCCTCCAGCGCGCGCTGATGAGTGTGTAACCCTTTGTATTTGGGCAGCAGCGAGGGATGGATATTGAGCAGGCGACCCTGGTAATGGCGCACGAAGTCAGCGCTGAGAATGCGCATGAAACCGGCCAGTACCACGAGTTTGGGGTTGAAGGCGTCGATCAGTTCGATCAGCGCGGCATCGAAGGCCTCGCGGCCCTCGAAAGCCTTGTGATCCAGGGTGCGGGTGTCGATACCCGCGTCCCTGGCGCGTTGCAGGCCGTAGGCGTCGGCGCGGTTGGAAATCACCGCAGCAATGCGGGCCGGGCTGTCGCCGGTCCGCGTGCTGTCGATCAAGGCCTGCAAGTTACTGCCGGTGCCGGACAGCAGCACCACCACATCACAGGTCTGGGACATTAATGAGCCTTGAGGTTCTTCAGTTCGACCTGAGCCGCGCCTTCGGCAGCGGTGGCGATCTGACCGATGACCCATGGCTGCTCGCCAGCTTCACGCAGGACGTTCAGCGCGGTTTCAACGTGCTCTTGAGCCACGCAGATGACCATGCCGACGCCGCAGTTCAGCACGCGGTGCATTTCGGTTTCGTCGACGTTGCCTTTCTCTTGCAGCCAGTCGAACACCGCAGGGCGGGTCCAGCTCGCGACGTCAACCACCGCTTGAGCGCCTTTTGGCAGTACGCGCGGGATGTTGTCCAGCAGGCCGCCACCGGTGATGTGGGCCATGGCTTTGACGGCGCCGGTGTCCTTGATCAGCTTGAGCAGCGGCTTCACGTAGATACGGGTCGGAGCCATCAGCAGGTCGGTCAGCGGTTTGCCGTCGAGCTGGATATTCTCGATGTCGGAACCCGATACTTCGATGATCTTGCGGATCAGCGAGTAGCCGTTGGAGTGCGGGCCGGAAGACGGCAGGGCGAGCAGGGCATCGCCGGCAGCGACTTTCGAACCGTCGATGATTTCGGATTTTTCCACGACGCCGACGCAGAAGCCGGCCAGGTCGTAGTCTTCACCTTCATACATGCCAGGCATTTCAGCGGTTTCGCCGCCGACCAGGGAGCAGCCGGACAGTTCACAGCCGGCGCCGATGCCGGTTACAACCTGAGCAGCGGTGTCGACGTTCAGTTTGCCAGTGGCGTAGTAGTCGAGGAAGAACAGCGGCTCAGCGCCGCAGACCACCAGGTCGTTCACGCACATGGCCACCAGGTCGATGCCGATGCTGTCGTGCTTGTTCAGGTTCAGCGCCAGGCGCAGCTTGGTGCCGACGCCGTCAGTGCCCGATACCAGCACCGGTTGTTTGTAACCGGCCGGGATTTCGCAGAGGGCGCCGAAACCGCCCAGGCCGCCCATGACTTCCGGGCGCGCAGTGCGCTTGGCGACGCTCTTGATGCGTTCGACCAATGCTTCACCGGCGTCGATGTCTACACCGGCGTCCTTGTAGCTCAGGGAGGGTTGCTTGCTCATGATCCAGGCCTTTAGGGGGGATTCAGGGGTAACGACCGAGTTCAGCGGGCCTGTCGAAATTGATGAGGCAATTGCCTCACGCGCTATTTCGACACTACCCGGCTGTAGCCGGTCTGCGAAGGCGCGCGATTTTATCAGGCTTGAGGGGCAGCGGCCATCCTCGTGCCGACGGGCAGGGGCATATCGCGTTAAAAAAACTGATATTGCCCGTGTTGGCGACGTCCCACATGGCTGTATAAGGTACGACGTTAACCGTCTATCGTTATGACAGTGCGAAAACTTACCGCGATCGTGTGAATGTTTTGCTTGGGCCTGCGGTCACAGCCCTGGCTCAATCGTCTTCATGCGGTCTGTTCCAGCCGCTCTTGTCGTCAGGAATCTTCCATGCGTTTTCTTAAATTCTTGTTCGTGGGCTGTTTATCCGTGGTCAGCCTGGCCAGCCATGCCGAAACCGTCAAAGGCCTCTATCAAGTGCGCCAACCGGTCAGCGGCCAGACACCGGAGGAGCGCGACCAGGCGACTCAGCAGGCGCTGGAAACGCTGGTGTTGCGCTTGACCGGCGATCCCAAGGCGGCGCAAAGCCCTGGCCTTGCGACCGTGCGCAAAGACCCTCAGCAGATCATCAGTCAGTTCGGCTACGACGCCGGGCCACCGCAAGTGCTGAAAGTCGATTTCGACCCGGCCACCACCGAGCAGGCCTTGCGTCGTGCCGGGCTGGCCGTGTGGGGGGCCAATCGGCCGTCGATCCTCGGCTGGTGGTTGAACGATTCCACCGAAGGTTCGAGCCTGGTCGGCGATGGTCAGGCCAGTGCTGCGCCCTTGCGTCGGGCGGCTCAGCACCGAGGCCTGCCGCTGCGTTTGCCGCTGGCTGACCTGAATGAACAGATCGTCGCCACGGCACCGAATTTGGAAGGTGCCGACCCTGCGCCACTGCGCAGTGCCTCCGATCGTTACAATGCCGATGCCTTGCTGGCGGTGCATGCCCGTGAAGAAGGGGGGCAATGGCAAGCCAAGTGGCGACTGTGGCTGGGCGATCAGAAAGAGGCCGGCAGCGTGCAGGGCGCCGATACCGCCGCCGTGGCCGATGCGGTGATGCTGGCGGTCAGCGAGCGTCTGGCGTCGCGTTTCGTTGCCAAGCCAGGTGCGTCGGGTGAGCAATTGTTGGAAGTTCAGGGCATGAATCTGGAGCGTTATGCGACGCTTGGGCGTTTGTTGGAGCCTTTTGGCGCGCGTCTGCAAAGTGTCGATGGTGACCGCGTGCTTTATCGCGTCAACGGCAGTGCCGATCAGCTGCGAGCTCAGTTGTCCCTGGCGCAATTGCAGGAGGTTCCGGCCAGTCAGGTGCCGGCACCTGTTCAGCCGGTGACTGTGGGTTCTGCGCCGGCCGCAGCGCCAGCGCCTGCCCCGACGCCGCAGTTGCATTTCCGTTGGTGAGTTTTTTCTTTATATAGAAGCAGGAGTGGTACATGGCCGATACGCGGCGTTGGTTCTGGCTCGGTGGGGTGGCCCTGCTTTGCGCGTTTGTTTACCTGTTGCATCCGATCCTGACGCCGTTCCTGGTGGCGCTGTTGCTGGCCTATCTGTTCGACCCGCTGGTGGATCGGCTGGAGAAGCTCGGCTTGTCCCGGACATGGGGCGTGGTGGCGGTGTTCGCGTTGTTCACGATGGTCCTCACCACGCTGTTGTTGGTGTTGGTGCCGATGCTCGCCAAGCAGCTGTTTCGCTTGTATGAACTGGCGCCGCAGATGCTCGACTGGTTGCAGCACACCGCGTTGCCGTGGGCGCAATCGAAGTTGGGTTTGTCGGAGGGCTTCTGGAAGTTCGACAAGCTCAAGGCGGCGATCAGCGAGCACATGGGCCAGACCACCGACATTGTCGGCGTGGTGCTGAGTCAGGCGACGGCTTCAGGCCTTGCGCTGATCGGCTGGCTGGCCAATCTGGTGCTGATCCCGGTGGTGAGTTTTTATCTGCTGCGCGACTGGGACCTGATGATGGCCAAGATCCGCAGCTTGCTGCCGCGTGATCGTGAAGAGCGTGTCATGACCCTGGCTGGGGAATGCCATGAAGTGCTTGGGGCGTTCGTGCGCGGACAGTTGCTGGTGATGCTGGCGCTGGGTGTGATCTACGCCGCTGGCTTGATGATCGTCGGGCTGGAACTGGGGTTGTTGATCGGTCTGATTGCCGGCCTGGCGGCGATCGTGCCGTACATGGGGTTTGTCATCGGGATTGGCGCGGCGTTGATTGCCGGCCTGTTCCAGTTCGGTGGCGATCTGTATCCCATGATCGGTATCGTCGCGGTGTTCATGGTCGGCCAGGCGCTGGAAGGCATGGTTCTGACGCCGTTGCTGGTGGGTGACCGGATCGGCCTGCACCCGGTGGCGGTGATCTTTGCGATTCTGGCCGGCGGCGAGCTGTTTGGTTTTACCGGGGTGCTGCTGGCATTGCCGGTGGCGGCGGTGATCATGGTCCTGGTGCGCCATGTGCATGATTTGTATAAAGATTCGGATATCTACGGCGGTGTCGACGAGTCTGAGAAGTAAGGCCTTTTGATCGCTCGTCGCGGGCAGCCTGGTTTCACGCCGGGTTTGCCCGTATCCCTCGCGCGGCTGTCACATGCACCGCCAAAGAAACTGTCATAAAACCAGCACGTTAACGCAAACCTTTGATTTTGCTTGTGGTCTGTCGCATTGTGCCGTCAGCTTCACGGGTATAAACTTCGCAAACTTTACACAGAGGCCACTAACGGTTCCTTTGGAACTGTTCAGTCAGCATGAAACCGATTCAGCTGCCCCTAGGTGTGCGTCTGCGTGATGACGCCACCTTTATCAATTACTACCCAGGCGCCAATGCCGCTGCACTCGGCTATGTCGAGCGGCTGTGCGAAGCCGACGCCGGCTGGACGGAAAGCCTGATTTACCTCTGGGGCAAGCACGGGGTAGGGCGCACGCATTTGTTGCAGGCGGCTTGCCTGCGTTTCGAGCAGATGGGTGAACCGGCGGTGTATCTGCCGCTGGCCGAGTTGATGGACCGCGGCATCGAAATCCTCGACAACCTCGAACAATACGAACTGGTTTGCCTGGACGATTTGCAGGCGGTCGCCGGCAAGGCGGATTGGGAAGAGGCGTTGTTCCATCTGTTCAATCGTCTGCGTGACAGCGGTCGGCGTCTGCTGATCGCCGCCTCGACATCCCCGCGCGAACTACCGGTGAAGCTGGCGGACCTCAAGTCTCGGCTGACACTGGCGCTCATCTTCCAGATGCGTCCGCTCTCTGACGAAGACAAGTTGCGTGCCTTGCAGTTGCGCGCCTCCCGTCGTGGCCTGCACCTGACTGACGAAGTCGGTCATTTTATTTTGACTCGCGGTACTCGCAGCATGAGTGCGCTTTTCGAGCTGCTTGAGCGCCTCGATCAGGCCTCCCTTCAAGCTCAGCGCAAGCTGACAATCCCGTTCCTGAAAGAGACGTTGGGCTGGTAAAAGCCAGGTTTTTCGCGGGTTCCGGCATATTCCAGGCGTCAACAAATCCGCTTTCCTGCAAGGGAGCAGGCTGCGCAAAGGTTTAAAATGGGCTTAAGCGCTTAGATGGAAACGAGAAACCGATAAGTCACATAAAGATCGATTGAATTTGCAAATGAGATCGATAGCGGGCATAGTCTCGGCTTCTTTACAACTATCAGCCACGGTCGTGCCCATGCTAAATCGCTTCGCACCCCTCGTGCCTCTCGCACTCGTCACCCTGTTGTTCGGTTGCGCTGCTCACTCTCCAGTGTCCCAGCAAGAGCCACAGCATCAGGTTTCAAATTCAGTTACCGCGCAGTCTTCTTCCGTTCTTTTCCAGGAAGAGCTAGCAACCAATAAAGAACTGGCAGACTTCGCCGGGGGCAAGTCGTATCAGCTTCCGGTTCTGGCTGACAGCATCCTCGAACGTGGCATGTCCCTGATCGGTACCCGTTACCGTTTCGGCGGCACCTCCGAGGCAGGCTTCGACTGCAGCGGCTTCATCGGTTATCTGTTTCGTGAAGAGGCTGGCATGAACCTGCCGCGCTCCACTCGCGAAATGATCAACGTTGACGCTCCGCTGGTGGCTCGCAGCGCCCTCAAGCCGGGTGACCTGCTGTTCTTCGCCACCAATGGCCGTCGCGGTCGTGTCAGTCACGCCGGGATCTACGTGGGTGACAACCAGTTCATCCACTCCAGCAGCCGCAAAAGCGGTGGTGTCCGGGTCGATAGCCTGGGCGACAGCTACTGGAGCAAGACCTTCATCGAAGCCAAGCGTGCGCTCGCAATGGCACCGGCTGCAGCGCCTATCGTCACTGCGCGCCAATAAGCGGACAGTTTACAAGGCGAACTTAAAGTCTTACTTGAAGTTTGCCGCGTAGCCGCTAGAATCCTGATCTATTATTGATGGCAAACCGCCTGCGTTCTGCGCAGGCGGTTTTCTTTTCTGTCTTTGTGGCAGAAAAAAGCCGCAGCCAGATCAGGATGTTCTGTTTATGACGATGTCGGCCCGCCTCGCACTCATGTTCTTCGCTGCGCTGCTCAGCGCCTGCGCCAGCCGCACACCGCCACCTGCGCCGGTGGTTCGCGCACCGATTGTTTTCGGTTCTCCCCAAGCCTTTTCCCCTGCGGCAGAAGACGTGCTGTTTCGCGCGCTCGGTCTGGTGGGGACGCCTTATCGTTGGGGCGGCAACACGCCGGATTCCGGGTTCGATTGCAGCGGTTTGATCGGTTACGTCTATCGCGATGTCGCAGGCATTTCCTTGCCGCGGTCCACACGCGAGATGATCGGCATGCAGGCTCCCGACGTCGGCAAGGAAGGCCTGCAAACCGGCGACCTGATTTTCTTTGCCACCAATGGTGGCTCCCAGGTCAGCCATGCCGGGATCTATGTCGGCGAAGGGCGCTTCGTCCATGCACCAGCCACGGGCGGCACGGTCAAGCTGGACAGCTTGTCCAAGGCTTACTGGCAGAAAGCCTACCTGAGCGCCAAGCGCGTCCTGCAGCCCGAGCACTTGGCACATAATCCCTAGGGGTTTGTCATGATCGCTCTGGCGGAGTTGTAGGAGCGAGGCTTGCCCGCGAAGGCGGCAGCACAGTCAACATTKATATCGACTGACACACCGCTTTCGCGGGCAAGCCTCGCTCCTACGGACAGACTTTACTTGGCCGCGGAAACGCGCCACACCTTGTTCCCCACATCATCCGCCACCAACAAGCCGCCCTGCTGATCGATCACCACGCCCACCGGCCGCCCCATGGCTTTTCCCTCGTCGTTGAGGAAGCCGGTAAGCACATCCAGCGGCTGTCCGCTCGGTTTGCCGGCGCTGAACGGCACGAAAATTACTTTGTAGCCGCTGTGCGGTTTACGGTTCCACGAGCCATGCTGGCCGATGAAGGCGCCTTGGGTGAACGGCGCGGGCAACTTGCTGCCTTCGGCGAACGTCAGGCCCAGCGACGCGGTATGGGGCCCCACCGCGTAGTCCGGTGCAATGGCCTTGGCGACCAGATCAGGGTTTTGTGGCTCGACGCGAACATCGACATGTTGCCCGTAATAGCTGTAAGGCCAGCCATAGAACCCGCCGTCCTTCACTGAAGTGATGTAGTCCGGCACCAGGTCGCTGCCGATTTCGTCACGCTCGTTGACTGCGGTCCACAGTGCGCCGCTTTGTGGCTCCCAGGCCAGGCCGTTCGGGTTGCGAATCCCCGAGGCGAAGATTCGATGGTTGCCGGTGGCGCGATCGACTTCCCAGATCGCCGCGCGACCTTCCTCCTGATCCATGCCGTTTTCACCAACGTTGCTGTTCGAGCCCACGGTGACGTACAGCTTGCTGCCGTCCTTGCTGGCGATGACATTTTTGGTCCAGTGGTGATTTCGCGTGCCGCCCGGCAAATCGACCACTTTGATTGGCTGTGACTTGATCGCTGTCTCGCCGTTTTCATAGTGAAAACGCAGCAAACGGTCGGTGTCGGCGACATACAGGTCTTTGCCAACCAGGGTCATGCCGAAAGGCGAGTTGAGGTTTTCCAGGAACACCGTGCGGGTTTCGGCGACGCCGTCGTGGTCCTTGTCCCGCAGCAGAGTGATGCGGTTCGGGCTGGGGACGCCAGCCCCGGCGCGGCCCATGACTTTGCCCATGATCCAGCCGCGAATGCCATTGCTGTCATCGGATTTGGACGGCGCGTTGGTTTCGGCCACCAGTACGTCGCCGTTGGGCAGCACATAGAGCCAGCGCGGGTGTTCGAGGTTTTCGGCAAACGCTGCTACTTGAGTGCCTGCGGCGGCGACGGGTTTTTTACCCTGAGGCCAGCCGATCGCCGGGGCGATGTTCACCGTCGGGATCAGGGTTTTGTTCGGTTCCGGCAGCTTGGGCGACGGTCCGGTGCCGTCCGAGACTTGCAGGCTGGAGGTTTCACCACAGGCGGCGAGCCCTCCGGCGAGCGCTATGATGAGAATGAGCTGGGGTTTGCGCATTACTGATCTTCCCTATGAATGCATTGACGTAATCATAGAGAAGCGTAAACACCCGATGGTTCAACCGGTCAGCCGCGGGCCTCCTTGAACAGCACGGCGATCCCCGGATGGTAGTTGCCGGCTTCATTGCGCAACTTGCGGTAGGCGTAAGGGAAATACCAGGCCACGGCGCAGGTGTGCTCCTTTTGCAGGTCGTCGAGCATGTCCTGGAGTTCTTCCGGGGTGGCGCTGTGCTGGGCTTTTTGCGGGGCGACAAACAGGCAGCCGAGTTTCAGGTCGCTGGCGTAGCTGATGCGCTTCGCGTCGCTGGTGATGTCCGCCAGTGCCTGGGTCAGGTTCAGGTTGTTGACCCGCGGCCAGCGCTGGGTGGCCTGCAGGTACGCGCGTTCTTCGCTGGTGGCGATAAACAGATCGGCGCGGGCGTTGCGTTCGCCTTCTTCGGTCTGTTTGCGCGACGGTGTTTGCTGCAGCGTGACCATTTCCGCCATCCAGGYTGCGGCAGAGAGCAGGCCGAGGTTGGCGTTTTCGTCGTACCAGTAAGGCGTATCGTTATCGCCGCGCACGGCGTTGTAGCGGTCGATACAGTCAAACCAGCGTTCCAGCACCGGGCGCAGGAATTCCAGCTTCGGATTGCTGATGATCATGCCTTGCATGTGGCTCACCCTTGTTATTGTGTTGTGAGGTTGTGGCTCTTTGATATCACTGCTGGCAGTGTGGCACAAGATTGGCGTCAGATAATTGATCAGCGGCAGTTATTCGCCGGAAGGCGTCCCGTCTTTAATTGACGCTCCACCCCCAACCCTCTAACCTTCGCGGCTTGTTTCAGGTGCTCTGTGGCCTTGGTCGACAGAGTGAAACAGGGAAGCCGGTGAGTGGATTTCTTCCAGCGAAGAATGATCACGATCCCGGCGCTGCCCCCGCAACGGTAAATGAGTGAAGACTGCGCCTGATGCCACTGTGTCGATGAACGATGCGGGAAGGCGCGCAGTTGGCCCCGAGCCGCTCATGAGCCCGGAGACCGGCCTGATCCATTCAGCGGCATCACGGTGGGCGATGCCAGGCTTCTTGCCGTCTATTCTTGTGCCTGCCCGCCGTTATCCAGCCTCAACGGAGAGCTCCCCCATGACTGATACCCCTGATCGTGACGAACGCCATCTGGCGCGCATGCTGCGCAAAAAAGCCGTGATCGACGAACGCATCGCCAATTCGCCGAATGAATGCGGCCTGCTGCTGGTGCTGAGCGGCAACGGTAAAGGCAAAAGCAGTTCGGCGTTCGGCATGCTTGCGCGCTCCATGGGCCACGGCATGCAATGCGGTGTGGTGCAGTTCATCAAGGGGCGCAGCAGCACTGGCGAGGAGCTGTTCTTCCGGCGTTTCCCGGAGCAGGTGCGTTTTCATGTGATGGGCGAGGGCTTCACCTGGGAAACCCAGGACCGCCAGCGTGACATCGCCGCCGCCGAAGCTGCGTGGGCGGTGTCCCGCGAACTGCTGAGCGATCCGTCGATTGGCCTGGTGGTACTCGATGAATTGAACATCGCCCTCAAGCACGGTTACCTCGATCTCGATCAGGTGCTCAGCGACTTGCAGGCCCGTCCGCCGATGCAGCATGTGGTGGTCACTGGCCGTGGCGCCAAACCGGAGATGATCGAACTGGCTGACACCGTCACCGAAATGGGCATGATCAAGCACGCCTTCCAGGCCGGGATCAAGGCGCAAAAAGGCGTCGAGTTGTGAATCAACCACGTCAATGCCCGGCGGTACTGATTGCCGCGCCGGCCTCCGGTCAGGGCAAGACCACCGTCACCGCCGCGCTCGCCCGCTTGCACCGCAATCAGGGGCGCAAGGTGCGTGTGTTTAAATGCGGCCCGGACTTTCTCGACCCGATGATTCTCGAGCGCGCCAGCGGTGCGCCGGTCTATCAGCTGGACATGTGGATGGTTGGCGAGCAGGAAAGTCGTCGCCTGTTGTGGGAAGCCGCTGGCGAAGCTGACCTGATTCTCATCGAAGGCGTCATGGGGTTGTTCGACGGTACGCCGTCCAGTGCCGACCTGGCGCGGCATTTCGGTGTGCCGGTGCTCGGCGTGATTGACGGCACCGCGATGGCGCAGACGTTTGGCGCACTGGCCCTGGGGCTTGCGCGCTATCAGCCGGATTTGCCGTTTGCCGGTGTGTTGGCCAACCGGGTTGGCACCCTGCGTCATGCGCAATTGCTCGAAGGCAGTCTGACAGAAGGCTTGCGCTGGTACGGCGCGTTGTCCCGGGAGACCGGCATCGAATTGCCGAGTCGGCACCTCGGCCTGGTACAGGCCAGCGAATTGAATGATCTCGATCTGCGCCTCGATGCAGCCGCCGCCTCGCTGGCCAGCAGTTGCGACGTGGCTTTACCGCCTGCCGTGGAATTCGCCGCGCCTGAAGTGATCGCCGCCGAACCATTGCTGGCCGGTGTGCGGATTGCCGTGGCCCGGGACGAAGCCTTTGCATTTACCTACGGCGCGAGCCTGGATCTGCTGCGGGCGATGGGCGCCGAGTTGTCTTTCTTCTCGCCGATCCGCGACCGCGAGTTGCCGGCGGCAGACAGCCTTTATCTGCCGGGCGGTTACCCTGAATTGCACCATGTGGCGTTGTCACAAAACACGCCAATGCTGACCGCCATCCGCGCGCATCACTCGGCGGGCAAACCGTTGCTGGCCGAGTGTGGCGGCATGTTGTACCTGCTGGACTCGTTGACCGATGTCGAGGGTACTCGCGCTGAATTGGTTGGCTTGCTGACCGGTGATGCGGTGATGCAGAAGCGTTTGGCGGCGTTGGCCTTGCAGGCGGTGGAGCTGCCCGAAGGTTTGCTGCGTGGGCACACCTATCACCACTCGCTGACCAGCACCGAGCTTGAGCCGATTGCGCGTGGCCTGAGCCCCAATGGCGGGCGAGGGGCGGAGGCGGTTTATCGTGAGGGGCGGATGACGGCCTCTTATGTGCACTTTTATTTTCCGTCCAATCCGGCGGCGATTGCTGCGTTGTTGGCACCCGATCGTGAAGCCGCCATCGCGAGCAGGTCATGACAGAAAACGCCTTTTCCGAAGCCGAGCGCGATGCGGTCTACCGAGCCATCGGCGAACGCCGTGACATGCGCCACTTCAGCGGCGGCACGGTCGAGCCCGAGTTACTGAGGCGCCTGCTCGAAGCCGCGCACCAGGCGCCGAGCGTCGGCCTGATGCAGCCCTGGCGGTTCATCCGCATCAGCGACCGGGCGCTGCGCGGACAGATCCAGCAACTGGTGGAGGAAGAGCGCGTCCGCACCGCCGAAGCCCTCGGCGAGCGCTCCGACGAATTCATGAAGCTCAAGGTCGAAGGCATCCAAGACTGCGCCGAAGTGCTGGTCGCTGCGCTGATGGACGATCGCGAACGGCATATCTTCGGCCGTCGTACGTTGCCGGAAATGGACATGGCCTCGCTGTCCTGTGCCATCCAGAACCTTTGGCTGGCGTCCCGCGCCGAAGGCCTGGGCATGGGCTGGGTGTCGCTGTTCGAACCGCAAGCCTTGGCGAACCTGTTGGGTTTACCGGTCGGGGCCAAGCCTTTGGCCGTTCTTTGCCTGGGGCCGGTCAAGGAATTCTATCCAGCGCCGATGCTGGTACTCGAAGGCTGGGCGCAAGCGCGTCCGCTCAACGAGTTGCTGTATGAAAATTATTGGGGAGTGAGTCAATGAGTGTGGCGTTGTTGAGTGTCGCCGCGGTCGCGCTGGATGCGCTGCTGGGTGAACCCAAACGCTGGCATCCGCTGGTGGCGTTCGGTCGTTTTGCCGATCGCATCGAACAACGTTTCAACTCCGCTGGCCGCGGTTGGCGCAGTCACGGGGTGACGGCCTGGGTGATGGCGGTCGTGCCGCTGACCTTGCTGGTCACCGCGCTGTCCTGGGCACCTTATGTTGGCTGGATCGTCGAGATTCTCGCGCTCTATTGCGCGCTTGGCATGCGCAGCCTCGGCGAGCATGTCGAGCCGGTGGCCAAGGCCCTGCGCAGCGATGATCTGGTTGAGGCGCGCACACGCGTCGGTTATCTGGTCAGCCGTCAGACCAGCGAACTGGACAAAACCGAAGTCGCCCGCGCCGCCACCGAATCGGTGTTGGAGAACGGCAGCGATGCAGTGTTCGCCGCGCTGTTCTGGTTTGCCGTGGCGGGTGCGCCCGGTGTGGTGCTCTATCGTCTGAGCAACACCCTGGATGCGATGTGGGGTTATCGCAACGAACGCTTCGAGCGTTTCGGCTGGGCTGCCGCAAAGATCGACGATGTCCTCAACTACATTCCTGCACGCCTGGTGGCGTTGACCTACGCACTGTTGGGCAAAACCCGACTGGCGCTGAAATGCTGGCGCACCCAGGGGCCGACCTGGGACAGCCCGAATGCCGGGCCTGTGATGGCGGCTGGTGCCGGTGCGTTGGGTGTCGAGTTGGGCGGGGCGGCGATTTATCACGGCGAACTGCATCAGCGTCCGCAGTTGGGCGAAGGCGTGCCGGCGGATGCCGATTCCATCGACCGTGGCTGGCAATTGGTCCAGCGCGGGGTATGGTTATGGCTGCTGATTCTCTGCGTGGGGGCTGAATTCTATGCTTGAACACGGTGGCCGGTTGCGCAAGGCAGCACTTGAATACGGTATCGCCGAAGCCGATTGGCTCGACCTGTCCAGTGGTCTTGCGCCCTGGCCATTCCCGGTTCCGGATATCCCGCTGCGGGCCTGGGCACGTTTGCCGGAAACCGATGACGGTCTGGAGCAAGCCGCCTGCGACTATTACGGTGCGGCCCAGGTGTTGCCCGTGGCCGGTTCGCAAATGGCGATTCAGTTGCTGCCGCGTTTGCGCAGGGCCGGCAAGGTCGGCGTGCTGTCGCCGTGTTACGCCGAGCACGCCGAAGCCTGGCGTCGCAACGGTTATGTCGTGCGTGAAGTCCTGGAGTCGGAAGTCGATTTCTTTCTCGACAACCTTGACGTGCTGGTGGTGGTCAATCCGAACAATCCCACGGGTCTGAGCCTGACCCCGGCCCGCCTGCTGGATTGGCATGCGCGGCTGGCCCAGCGCGGTGGCTGGTTGGTGGTGGACGAGGCGTTCATGGACAACACACCGCATTTGAGTCTGGCGCCGTTCACCAACCAGATCGGCTTGATCGTGCTGCGTTCCTTCGGCAAGTTTTTCGGCCTGGCCGGTGTGCGGCTCGGGTTTGTGCTGGCCGAGCGCAAGTTGCTCAAACTGTTGGCCTCGCAGGTCGGGCCTTGGGCGGTCAGTGGGCCGACCCGCGTCTTGGGCCAGGCGTGCCTGACGGATACGGACGGGCACACCCGACAGCGCATTCGCACTGACGAAGCTGGCGAGCGTCTGGCGTTGCTGCTTGAGCGGTATGGTTTCAAACCTCAGGGCGGTTGCGCGTTGTTCCAGTGGCTGATCACCGAGCGCGCCCAAGCGCTGCATGAATTCATGGCCCGGCGTGGCATTCTGCTGCGGTTGTTCACCCACAACAGCAGCCTGCGTTTTGGTTTACCTGCGGATGAAGCGGACTGGTCGCGCCTCGAACAAGCCCTGCAAATCCATGCCAAGGAAAACCCATGACAACGTTGATGGTGCAAGGCACCACATCCGATGCCGGTAAAAGCACACTGGTGACGGCACTGTGTCGCTGGGTCACGCGCCAAGGCGTGAGCGTGGTGCCGTTCAAGCCGCAGAACATGGCCCTCAACAGTGCGGTGACCGCCGACGGTGGCGAGATAGGTCGCGCTCAGGCGGTGCAGGCCCAGGCTTCAAACCTTGAACCGCACACCGACATGAACCCGGTGCTGCTTAAACCCAACAGTGATACCGGCGCCCAAGTGATCATCCATGGCCGCGCCGTCACCACCATGAATGCGGTCGCCTATCACGACTACAAAGCCATCGCCATGCAGGCGGTGCTGGCCTCCCATGAACGGCTGAGCGCGGCGTATCCGCTGGTGATGGTTGAAGGGGCGGGCTCGCCGGCCGAGATCAACCTGCGCGCCGGCGACATCGCCAACATGGGGTTTGCCGAGGCGGTGGACTGCCCGGTGGTGCTGATTGCCGACATCAATCGCGGCGGAGTTTTCGCGCATTTGGTCGGTACGCTGGAGCTGCTGTCGCCGAGCGAACAGGCGCGGGTCAAAGGCTTCATCATCAACCGTTTTCGCGGCGATATCGCCTTGCTGCAACCGGGGCTGGACTGGCTGGAAGCGCGCACCGGCAAACCAGTGATCGGCGTGTTGCCTTATGTGATGGACCTGCATCTTGAGGCCGAGGACGGCCTCGATCAACGTCAGACCGACAAGGCCGATCAAGTACTCAACGTGGTGGTGCCGGTACTGCCGCGCATCAGCAACCACACCGATTTCGATCCACTGCGCCTGCATCCGCAAGTGGACCTGCAATTCATCGGCCCTGGCCAGGCGATTCCACCGGCCGACCTGATGATCCTCCCGGGTTCGAAAAGCGTACGCAGCGACCTCGCGTACCTGCGGAGCAACGGCTGGGACTCGGCGATCGCGCGGCACTTGCGCTACGGCGGCAAAGTGCTGGGAATCTGCGGCGGCCTGCAAATGCTCGGTGAGCAGGTGCATGACCCGCTGGGCCTCGAAGGCGCGCCGGGTTCCAGTGCCGGTTTGGGTTTGCTGGCGTTCGAAACGCAGCTCGAAGAAGAGAAGCAGTTACGCAACGTACGTGGGCGTCTGGCGCTGGAAGATGCGCAGGTCAGCGGCTATGAAATTCATGCCGGCGTGACCACCGGGCCGGCGCTGGAAAACGCCGCCGTGCAGCTGGACGATGGTCGCAGCGATGGTGCGCAAAGTGCCGATGGGCAGATTTTCGGTACGTACCTGCATGGCCTGTTCGAATCACCGGCGGCGTGCAGTGCACTGTTGCGTTGGGCTGGTTTGCAGGAGGTGCAGGAGGTGGATTACCACGGGTTGCGCGAGCGCGATATCGAGCGGTTGGCGGATCTGGTGGAGAAGCATCTGGATACCTCGCTGTTGCGTGAACTCTGCGGTTTTTGAGGTGGCTGCACTGGCCTCATCGAAGATTTTAAGGAATGAACCATGCTGCAACTGATCCTCGGCGGCGCCCGCTCCGGCAAAAGTCGTCTGGCTGAAAAGCTGGCGACTGACAGTCAGCTCCACGTCACTTACATCGCCACCAGCCAACCCCTGGACGGTGAAATGAACGAGCGGGTGGCCCATCACCGTGCCCGTCGTCCGGCCGAATGGGCGTTGATCGAGGAACCGCTGGAGCTGGCCCGCGTACTGCGCGAAAGCGCCGGCGTCGACCGTTGCCTGCTGGTGGATTGCCTGACGCTGTGGCTGACCAATCTGCTGATGCTCGATAACGCCGAGCGCCTGTCGGCCGAGCGCGAGGCCCTGCTGGACTGCCTGGCATCGTTGCCGGGTGAAATCATTTTTGTCAGCAACGAGACCGGAATGGGTGTCGTGCCGCTGGGCGAATTGACTCGCCGCTATGTCGATGAAGCCGGTTGGCTGCATCAAGCCTTGGCCGAGCGCTGCCAACGTGTCGTCCTGACCGTCGCCGGCCTGCCCCTGACTTTGAAAGGAACTGCATTATGACTCACACCTGGTGGCTGAACCCGTGCAAGCCAATCGATGCACAAGTGGTCGAACAGGCGCAGGCGCGTCAGCAGCAATTGACCAAGCCTGCCGGTTCCCTCGGCCAGCTCGAAGCGGTGGCGGTGCAACTGGCCGGGTTGCAGGGGCAGGTCAAGCCGACCCTCGATCAGCTGTGGATCGCGATTTTTGCCGGTGACCATGGCGTGGTCGCCGAAGGGGTGTCGGCGTTTCCGCAGGAAGTCACCGGACAGATGCTGCACAACTTCGTCAGCGGCGGCGCGGCGATCAGCGTGTTGGCGCGGCAGTTGGGCGCGTCCCTTGAAGTAGTCGACCTCGGCACCGTTACGCCGTCATTGAATCTGCCGGGTGTGCGTCACCTGAACGTCGGCCCGGGCACGGCGAATTTCGTCCAGGGCCCGGCGATGACTCAGGCCCAGGGCGAACTCGCCTTGCAGGCTGGTCGCGACAGTGTGCAGCGCGCCATCGCGGCAGGCGCGCAGTTGTTCATCGGCGGCGAAATGGGCATCGGCAATACCACGGCGGCCAGCGCCTTGGCCTGTGCTTTGCTCGATTGCCCGGTGGTGCACCTGGCCGGACCGGGCACTGGCCTGAACGCGGCGGGTGTCAGCCATAAAGCCCAGGTCATCGAGCGCGCCTTGGCGTTGCATGGTGCTCAGCGTGGCGATGCGCTGCAAACCTTGTTCAACCTCGGCGGTTTCGAAATCGCTGCGCTGGTTGGCGCGTACCTGGCTTGTGCTCAGGAAGGTGTCGCGGTGTTGGTCGACGGGTTTATTTGCAGCGTCGCCGCGCTGGTGGCGGTGCGTCTGAATCCGGCCTGTCGTGAGTGGTTGCTGTTCGGTCATCGTGGTGCCGAGCCAGGTCATCGCCATGTGCTGGAAACCCTGAACGCCGAACCGTTGCTGGACCTCGGTCTGCGGTTGGGCGAGGGCAGTGGTGCGGCGTTGGCCGTGCCATTGCTGCGCCTGGCCTGCGACCTGCACGGACAGATGGCAACATTCGCCGAAGCCGCAGTGGCGGATCGCCCGGCATGACCTTGCGCCTGGACCTGTTGCGTCATGGCGAAACCGAACTCGGTGGCGGCCTGCGCGGCAGCCTCGATGATGCGCTGACCGGCAAGGGCTGGGAGCAGATGCGCGCTGCGGTGGTTGAGCAGGGCCCTTGGGATCGCTTGGTCAGCTCGCCGTTGCAGCGTTGTGCACGCTTTGCTGAAGAGCTTGGGACGCAACTGGGGTTGCCGGTGC
Source organism: Pseudomonas sp. 05N433 (assembly GCF_056396925.1). NCBI lineage: Bacteria > Pseudomonadati > Pseudomonadota > Gammaproteobacteria > Pseudomonadales > Pseudomonadaceae > Pseudomonas > Pseudomonas sp. 05N433. Next base: position 51,482 of record NZ_JBFTML010000013.1, read on the forward strand.
AGCTGGAAAAGGATCTGCAAGAGCTGCACTTCGGCGCTTGGGAAGGGCAGAGCGCCGCGGCGCTGATGGAAACCAGTGCCGAGGCATTGGGCTTGTTCTGGGCCGATCCCTATTCGTTTACGCCGCCTGATGGTGAGCCGGTTGCCGACTTTTCGACGCGGGTGTTGGCGGCCATTGAGCGGTTGCACGCGGCCTATGCGGGTGAGCGGGTCCTGCTGATCAGTCATGGCGGCGTCATGCGATTGTTGCTGGCGCAAGCGCGCGGATTGCCGCGTGAGCAATTGCTCAACGTTGAGGTCGGCCATGGCGCGTTGTTCTCGTTGACGGTTGAATCCGGCGCCTTGTTAAGGGAAGTGATCTGATCATGTTGCCGTTCTGGATCGCCCTGCAATTTCTCAGCAGCCTGCCGATTCGCCTGCCGGGCATGCCGACGCCCGAGGAGTTGGGCCGGTCGCTGCTGTTTTATCCGCTGGTCGGCGTGCTGTTCGGCGCCATTCTGTGGGCGCTGAATGGGCTGTTGCAGGGCGCGCCGTTGTTGCTTCATGCCGCACTGTTATTGACTGTGTGGGTGTTGCTCAGTGGCGCGTTGCACCTGGATGGCCTGGCCGATAGCGCCGATGCGTGGCTCGGTGGTTATGGCGACCGTGAGCGCACTCTCACGATCATGAAAGACCCGCGTAGCGGGCCGATCGCGGTGGTAACGCTGGTGCTGGTGTTGCTGCTCAAGTTCGCCGCGTTGCTGGCGTTGATCGAGCAGCAGCACAGCGTAGTGCTGATCATCGTTCCACTGATTGCCCGCAGCGCGCTGTTGGGATTATTCCTGACCACACCTTACGTGCGTCGCGGTGGATTGGGGCAGGCGCTGGCCGATCATCTGCCGCGTTTGGCCGGGAAACAGGTGTTGGTGATCAGTGCGGTGGCCTGTGTGTTGATCGCGGGCCTCAGCGGTGTGTGGGCGCTTGCGCTGGCAGCTGTGGTGTTTGTCTGGTTGCGGCAAGTCATGATGCGGCGATTGGGCGGGACGACCGGCGACACTGCCGGGGCGTTGCTGGAGTTGCTGGAAGTAGCGGTGCTGGTGGGGTTGGCGCTGCTCTGAATCCCCGTAGAAGCGAGGCTTGTCAGCCCGCTAAGCGGATTCAGGTGCAGCACACTCTTGGTAGCAGCTGCCGAGCTCGCGAGGCTGCGTTCGGCTGCGAAGCGGTCGCGAGTTCGGCTGAGGCGGTCTGCCTGATGCGCCGCAAGTTCTGATTTTACGACTGCTGCGCAGCCGAACGCAGGCTTCGCCAGCTGTTACAGGTAAAATGTGTCGAAATATTTGCTTTCATTTAACCGCGGGTATATACACGCACCATGCTTCCTTCTCAATGTTTGTGCACTAACCTGCGTCGCGCCGCTCGTGGCGTCAGCAGGCATTACGACGGCGCGCTCGGCGGCTTCGGGATCAACGTTGCCCAGTATTCTCTGCTGTGCAACCTGCAGCGTCTGGATCAGCCGAGCATCTCGACACTGGCCGAGGCCATGGGCCTGGATCGCAGCACCCTGGGGCGCAATCTACGGGTGCTGGAAGGTGAAGGTCTGGTGACGCTGGTCGAGGGCGAAGACATGCGCAATCGCATCGTCCTGCTCACCGAGACAGGGCGCGAACGTCTGGCGGCGGCCTTGCCGGCCTGGGAAGCGGCGCAGCAGCGGTTGATCGACCGTCTGGGTGCCGAGAAGCGTGAAACCTTGCTGAAACTGCTGGACGAACTGGCTTGAGGCCAGTTTTTTCGATCTTAAGCGGGTATATACCCGCTACCGGAGAACAACAATGACATCGATGTGGCGTACGTGCGGTTGGGTGCTGTTGGGCAGTGCGCTGATTCTGGCGTTGTCCCTGGGGGTGCGACACGGCTTCGGGTTGTTTCTGGCGCCGATGAGTGCCGAATTCGGCTGGGGTCGCGAAGTGTTTGCCTTCGCCATTGCCCTGCAGAACCTGATCTGGGGCCTGGCGCAGCCATTCACCGGCGCATTGGCCGACCGCTTTGGCGCCGCAAAGGTGGTGTTGATCGGTGGTGTTCTGTACGCCCTGGGCCTGATGTTCATGGGGTTGTCCGATTCGGCGGTGACCTTGTCCTTGAGCGCCGGGTTGTTGATCGGTATCGGTCTGTCCGGCACCTCGTTCTCGGTGATCCTTGGCGTGGTCGGCCGTGCCGTACCACCGGAAAAACGCAGTATGGGCATGGGGATCGCCAGTGCTGCCGGTTCCTTCGGTCAATTCGCCATGTTGCCCGGCACGCTGGGGCTGATCGGCTGGCTGGGCTGGTCTGCGGCATTGCTGGTGCTGGGCCTGCTGGTGGCGCTGATCGTGCCGCTGGTGAGCATGCTTAAAGACAAGCCGTTGCCGGTGCTCGGGCATGAGCAAACCCTCTCTGAAGCGCTACACGAAGCCTGCTCCCATTCAGGGTTCTGGTTGTTGGCGTTCGGCTTTTTTGTCTGCGGTTTTCAAGTGGTGTTCATCGGTGTGCACTTGCCGGCGTATCTGGTGGATCAACATCTGCCAGCCTCCGTCGGCACCACGGTGCTGGCGCTGATCGGGCTGTTCAATATCTTCGGTACCTATACCGCAGGCTGGCTCGGCGGACGGATGTCCAAACCGCGCTTGCTCACCGCTCTGTATCTGTTGCGGGCGGTGGTGATTGCACTGTTCCTCTGGGCACCGGTCACTCAGGTCACGGCCTATTTGTTCGGCATGGCCATGGGTTTCCTCTGGCTGTCGACGGTGCCCTTGACCAACGGCACGGTGGCAACCTTGTTTGGTGTCCGAAATCTGTCCATGCTCGGCGGGATTGTTTTCCTGTTCCACCAGCTGGGCTCGTTCCTCGGCGGCTGGTTGGGCGGGGTGGTGTATGACCGAACCGGGAGCTACGACTTGATCTGGCAGGTGGCGATTGTCTTGAGTCTGATGGCCGCGGCCCTGAACTGGCCAGTGCGCGAGCAGCCGGTGGCGCGCCTGCAAACCCAAGTGAGTGCCGCATGAACAGTCTTTGGCCGCGGATGGCAGCCATCGCCGTCGGCGTATTGCTGCTGGCCCTGGTTTGGTGGGGCTGGCATCAGGGTGGGCTGGCATTGATGCAGCTGGGCATGGGTGCTTGCTAGCGAGCTGCTTGCTAGCGAGCGGCGAAGGCGAGTAGTTTCGCGTTCTGACGATTGCTCAAGGATGCACCGACATGCCGATGCGCTGGCTTGCAGTTCCTGCGTTGCTGATGGTTTTTTCCGGGCTGGCTCAGGCAGCAGAATGCCCGGAGCTGTTGCAAGGCTCATTGCCGAAGCTGCGCGCCAAGGAATCCATCGATTTGTGCCAGCGCTTCGCCGGCAAACCGTTGGTGGTGGTCAATACCGCAAGCTTCTGTGGCTTCGCCCCGCAGTTCAAAGGTCTTGAGGCGCTGTATCAGCGCTACAAGGATCAAGGGCTTGAGGTGGTCGGTGTTCCATCCAATGACTTCAGGCAAGAGTCCAAGGATGGTGCAGAGACTGCCAAGGTCTGTTACGTGAATTACGGCGTGACCTTCACCATGACCGAACCGCAGAAAGTCCGCGGCGATGACGCCACGCATTTGTTCAAGGTCCTTGCCGAGCAAAGCAGTTCGCCGAAGTGGAATTTCTACAAATACGTGGTCGATCGCCAAGGCAACGTGATCGCCAATTTCTCCAGCCTGACCAAGCCCGACAATCCCGAGTTCATCGAGGCGGTGGAGAAAGCCCTGGCCTCGAAGCCCTGATCGACGCGCACTAAAAAGCCCCGCCTCTGTACAAGAGTGCGGGGCTTTTTCAATTCAGGCGGCGAGGGGTTCAGGTTCGCCGTGAATGATCAGAAACGGTAGGTCGCGCCTACACCGAAACCGTTTGCCCAGTTTTCATACTTGGCGTTGTAGCTCTGGCGGCCGTTGCTGTTGTTGACCTTGACCGACTCTTCGCGCAGGTACGAGTACGCTACGTCGATGGTCAGGTCGTCGGTCGGACTCCAGCCTGCGCCCAGGCTGAAAATCTTGCGATCGCCAGTCGGAATGCGCGGGGAGCGGTTTTCGTTGTTGGTTGGTGCCTGGTCGACGGACAGACCGGTACGCAGAACCCATTGTTTGTTCAACTGGTACGAAGCACCGATGGCGTGAGCCCAGGTGTCATGCCAGTTCTGTTCTTCGGTGATGGTACCAAACCGGCTGTTCAGGGCTGCAGGGACGCCGCTGTTTTCGACGCTGATTTCTTTCAGGCGGCTCCAGCGAGTCCAGGTGCTGCCCGCGTAGAGGGTCCACTTGTCATCCAGTTGATGAGTGAGCGAGATATCAACCGATTCAGGAGTCGTTATGTCCAGGGATGCATCGTACTTCTGGTTAGGGTTCTGACCCAGAGCCCCGAGGAGGCTGTAGTTGACCTTGGTGTCACCTTCGAGCTTGTACTTCACTTTCGAGTGGTAGGTCAGGCCAACGCGAGTGCTGTCGGTCGCTTGTACCAAGATGCCGATGTTGTACCCCAGCGCGGTGTCGTCACCTTTGATCTTGACGTTACCGTCCGCTGCGCGCGGGTTTAGTGACAGGTTCGATTCCAGGGTGCCGTCAATGCGGTTGATGGTCGGACCGAAACCGATCGACACCTTGTCGTTGAAGGCATAGCTGATGGTTGGCTGGAGAGTCACGATTTTGACTTCGCTTTTACTGCCGAAGTAACGGCCGGCGAAGCCGTTCTCGTAGTCGGTCACCAGACCGAATGGAGCATAGACGCCGAAACCGACTGCCCACTGGTCATCGAGTGGCTTTACGTAGTAGCCCATGGGCACGCCCATGAAAGGGACCATGTCACCTTTGTTGGTACCACCATTCGGGCTGGAGCTGGCATCACTGATGTCAGCGTGCGCGTCGATAAATGCAACACCGCCGGTCACCTGTTCGCGCTTGAGGCGAGACATGCCGGCAGGGTTACCAAAAACAGTGGATGCGTCGTCGGCAGAAGAAGATCGCCCGGCAAAACCTGTCCCCATCCCGCTGATGCTTTGTTCGTTGAGGGCAAAGCCACTGGCGAAGATCTGGGTGGATGCCAAGGCAACGGCGAGGCTAAGGGTGGTTTTGAGCATTACTTTTTTCATTATTAGAACTCCTGGTGATCACCGGAGCGAAAATTACCAACATTTTCGTCCGGGCGCCATAGCCTGTATTGCTTGATTTAGAGCGGTTTTGTAGGACAATCCGACCAAAATCGCGACCTGTTGGGCGATCTTCTGAAATGGGTGAATCAGCAGGCGACCTGATTCAACGATGAAACACAGGTTTGCCAGGCGTAGGTGAAGTCTCGCAAACGACCTTGGGGCTGGAAGGTCTGGCGCCAGATTCGGGCCATTCCCAGCAAGTCATCGGAGGCGGGGAGGGGAGTGTTCTGTTCTTCTACCAGCAGCCAGGCGATGGCTGTGGCGTAACGCAGGTTGACGGTCAATTCCAGGTGCGGCCCGCTGAGAAAAGCATGCTGGCTGGCCAGGCCGCGAACCAGGCTCGCCCGCTCCGGGTCCAGGGCCAGGTAGTGATCCCAGAGGGCCTGGTGGCGGGGCTCGGCGATCCGGTACAAGCCGTGTCCACGGCGGTCATGCAGGGCTGAACCAAGGGCTGACTGACTGGCGGCGATGCCCAGCAGCAGGGATTCGGCAGTCGCGCTATGGCGCCCGAGGTAGATCAATGTCGGACGGATCACATAACGGCACAGTTCGCTGGCAGCGATACCCATAAAGCCCTCGAAACATCAAGTGGTCGGCGATACCTGAAGAGGCCTTGGCAGCTGTGGATCGAATCAGGCTCGCCGTAAGCGGATCAAGCCGCTTGAGTTGAAGTGTAGTGTCATTATTTTGCTGTAAAGGACTGTTTTTAAAATATTTCCGGCTTCGAGTTATAAACGTTATATCGGTTGGTGCTTAGGCAATGGCGGCTAAAAGAGAAATATCGGGCGATAAAAACCCCGCTTTTCAGGGTGATGCTGTTCACCTAAGCGGAGCCGCCTTACCGTCCTTGGCCTGGAAGGCCTTGGACGGTGCAGACGCGACTCACTCTATGGGGGTGTTTTGGAGGAAGGTGCTCAGGAGCCGGCGTACGCGACGGCGACAGGTCGATGATGTAAAGGCACAGTGCAACCACGTTCTACGTGGCGGCGAAGCCCTGGAAGGAGTTGTCCTTGCTCTTCATGTTGACATTGCCAAAGCAAACAGCGACGGCACCAGAATCAGCGACACGGCCAGCAGCAGGGTGTCGTCAGGCAACTTGACCGGGCATTCATAGGGTTTGTTGATTTACGCGCCTTTTCATGAATATTTTTTTTCTTGGATAAAATGCAGGTGCTTCATTTGACATTTGGGATCCAATGTCTAGAATCGATCGCATGAGCCCCTCGGATGGGCCAAAAAAGAATAAAAGTAAGAAGGAAGATACAATGCATGGAAGCTATCCGTATCAGCGTATTGCAGTCTGCAATACCTTCAAATTGCACCTCGCAAAAATCATCACTGAATTTCCCGCCTCGTCGCATTGTGCTGTGAATTATTTTGCTCGCGCACGGTTTTAATTAATTTCGACCTTCATGCATCTAACAGTTTGGATTGTTGATATCCCAAACTTATGGTGCCTGGCTTGCTGTGGGCCGTTATTGGCAGGTTCGCACTTTCGATATTGAATAATCGAAATAGACGTTCGTCCCAAAAAAAGTTGGCTGATCAAATGGAATTCCGATTCTCGCTAAAGGAGTGGCTTGGCCATGTTTAAAAGACGCAAGCGCATTGCGCTGGATGATCCCAGTCTGGAACGTGTGAAGTTAACACCCCAGATGCTCACCTACGATCAATTCGCCAGTCGCAGTCGTTCCCAGTACTTGCCTTATGTGATGGGTTTCAATGCCGCCGATTACCGTTCGGAAGCGATCAATACCGATCGGCTCGGATTTCGCCTGGCCTATGATGCGCAAGGTCGGCCGGTCAGTGTCGGCACCCTCGAGGCCAGCACGCTATCAGAGGTGAATTTACTGGTCGGGGCCTCGTCAGCCTTGGGTTACGGGGCTTCCAGTGATGCCGCCTCGGTAGCGAGCCGCCTGTCCACGCATGATCCCGATGCTACGCCATGGCTGAATTTCGCGGGGCATACCTTTAATGCGACCCAGGAATTGATGCTGTTCGTGCTGCATGCTCATCGACTGCCCAAAGTGCGACGCATCGTGATCATGGGCGGCTTCAATACTCTGGTCATGGCGCGTCTTCCTGAGTTCATTCGAGGTGATCTGCCACCGTTCTACTTCTGCGGTGACTATTACGAAAAGTTTGATGAAATTGCTGAGGAAAATGGTGCAGAACTGCCGCCTGGAAAACTTCCAAAATGGCCGGCCGAAACGACTGAGGTTCCGCCTGTTTCGCAAACTCTGGTACGCGCTCTGCAAGACACCATGAATTGTCTGACTACCTGGAAACGCCTCGCGGATTCTTTGGGTGCAGAACTTACGTTTGTTCTCCAGCCCTTGGCGACTTGGGTAAGAACGCCGTGTGCCGAAGAACAGAAGCTGTTTAATGAGCTTGATCAGATTTCCCGGTTTGGTACCTGGCAGCATTTATATGGCGATATATCCGCCCCCACGGTCGCGGAATATTACGCCGATAGTCTGGCCAACGGTTGTCATGACTTGGGTATTCGATTTGCCAGTTTGATCGATGATTTTAGAGAGCGTCCGGATGATGAATGGTTATACGTTGATCGCGCGCACTTTACCGACCTTGGCAGTGATGTCGTAGCACGCGCCATTCATCGATACCTGCAATGAAAATTTAGGGGGCTCTATGTTAAAGCGAATTCGCAAGGCACTTGGTTCTTTGTTCAAGAAAAAGAAAAAAGCCAAGAAGAAAAACAATTCCTCCATATATCCAATGCACTGATGAAGACTAATAGGCAAATCTTTTCCAGCTTCCTCGGGGCAGAGACCGGGGGAGAGGCCAGGCGCATGTTCACGCCGGTCAGCCTGCGCACTTGCCTGGGTGAGGTGCATGGGACGGACTTGGTAGACGTCGACTTCACCAGCCCGGCGGCTTTGGCGGGGCTGGCGAGTGTTGCATGCGAGCGGCTTGGGCCGTTGCGCGACGGATTCCGAAGGTTGGCACAGACAATCGAGGGGAACGAAGCGGATGCCCAGGCGTTGCGTGCCAAGGCGGCGTTGGAGTCGGCTCCCTTTCTGATCGGCAGTCAGCACCTGATTCATGGGGTGTGCGGCAGCTGGAATAATGAAGCGCGCCATGCCATGGCAGCGCTGAGTATCCATGCGGCGGATGTGGGGGCCGGTCAGCCAGGGGCCAGTCGTATCCAGCGCTACCTGGAATTGCTGCGTCAGCACGCGCTGGCAGATGCTGGCGAAGATCTCTTGCGAGCAGTGGCCGACCCAAGGATCTCGGACGGAGCCTTCAACTTTGCCTCGACCCTGCTCGTATTGGGGCATTTTCCGGAGTCGCTGACGGCCCAGATCCTGGGGATCAACCTTTACCTGCGTCATTGCGGGCTGTTGCCCTCGTTTGAGTTCATCGCCCATAACGAGCCGTCCGCCCGCCAGTTTCTCGATCTGCGTCGCGACCCCGCTGGTAGTGCCGACGATCTTGCCGTGCTCGCCGAAACGGCAGTCCGGGAATTTCTCGTGCAAATGGGCGCTGCCGGAAACGATGGGGTACGCCAAGGCTACCTGTGGGCGCGCCGGCAGGCCGAGGAGATGAACGAAGCGCTGCTCGATGTGCTTGAGCGCTGGCTCGATCCGAGAGAGGCGGCGCGCCACCTGATCAGCCGACGTCGGCTGGATGCTTGTCAATACCACGACAAGACTCAGTTGAATAAGGTGCCGATGAAGCCCTTGCTCGCAGTCGACGACTCCTTGAAGTTTCTCGACCATCTTGCCGCCAGCGCTTACGTGCGGGCGGGCAGGCCGGAATCGAGTCCACTGCTCACCAGCCTGATTTCGCCGCGGGGCAAGATGTTCCGAATCTTCAGTCGCGACGATATTGCCATTCTTCACCGCTGGATCTGCGGCTTGCCTTACTCCGATGCGCCCAGGCAGACCCCGGCTTTCCAGGTATGGAAAGACGACGGAAAACTCGCCGGGGCTCTTCGCGAGGTCGCTGAAACCCAAGCGTTGGTCGCCAGATTCAGCCCGCGACAGGCCTACCCGCGCCTGTTGCGAATGGAGCTCACGCCGTCAGAGGAATCCTATGCCGGTCACTACGTGAAGAGCTGGCTGGCCAGGGCCGCCCGTGGCGTCACCAAGGGGTATTGCTCGTTGCCGGAGCGTTGGGCTCCCGGTGTCCTGCAGCAGTGGTTGCAGGGCCAGCATGAAGCTTCCAACCAGGCACTGGAGCTGGACGAAGAGCTGCCGTCTCGCGATGAGGTGGTCGCCGATATCCTGTCCCTGGCGCCGCTGACAATGATCGACGGGGCCTGGCTGGCCGGGTTCGCCCACCCGGCGGTAGCCTCCACGGCGTACGGCAGCAGACTGTTCGAAACGCTTTTCGATGAGTTGGGCAACGGAATCGAGGCGCAGAACCATCCCGTCATCTACCGCCATCTGCTCAAGGCAGTACATGGCGAGTTGCCGGCCACCGCCGACCCTGGATACGCCAACGCCGCTTGTTTCAACGACGAGAACTTCGAGCTGCCCGTGTTCTGGTTGTCTATCGGGCGATATCCCCAAACCTACTGCCCGGAGATTCTCGGGCTGAACCTGGCGATGGAGCTGTCCGGAGTAGGGGGCGGTTATCGGCGTACCCACAAGGCGTTGGTTGCCTACGGCTATCCGACGATGTTCGTCGATCTGCACAACTCCATCGACAACATCTCCACCGGGCATACGGCATGGGCTGCCGCGAGTCTGGATACCTACCTTTGTGCTTTTTCTCGTAGTGACCGTGATGAACTCTGGGCGCGCGTCCGTAATGGATTCGTCGCGCTCAATCCACCCAGGGAGCAAACAATGCTGGATAAGTTTCGCGAAAAAGTGAGGTCGCTGCTATGACGATTACGCTTGGCATCTCTGCCTTTTATCACGACAGCGCGGCCAGTCTGGTAGTGGACGGCAAGATCGTCGCCGCGGCCCAGGAAGAGCGTTTCAGCCGGATACGGCATGACCCGGGTTTTCCACGCAAGGCCATCGAGTACGTCCTGAGGAACGCAGGTATAAACCTGGCCGATGTCGACCATGTCGCCTATTACGAAGACCCGGCACTGAAGTTCCGTCGGGTACTCTCGACGGCCGCCGTGGCCGGGTTTTCGGCAGCGCGCACCTACGCACCGGTGCTTGGCGAATGGCTATCAACCAAGCGCCGGATGGACCGTGAGGTCGTGCGTCATCTCAGAGCGATGGGAGACCGGGACGGTCGCCGAATCGAAGTGCATGGTCACCACGAGTCCCACGCCGCATCGGCATTTTTCCCCAGTCCTTTCGAGAGCGCCGCGATCCTGTGTATCGACAGTGTCGGCGAGTGGGCGACGACCACCATCTGGCACGGCAGGCCAGAAGGTATCAAGCTGGTTGCCGAGTTGTCCTTTCCCCATTCGCTGGGCCTGCTTTATTCGGCCTTCACCTATTTCTGCGGCTTCAAGGTGGACTCCGGCGAATACAAACTCATGGGACTTGCGCCATATGGCAAGCCTCATTACGTCGACACGATCCTCTCGCATCTGATCGATGTGAAGCCCGATGGCAGCTTCAGGCTCGACTGGACCAAGTTTGAGTTCATTAAAGGCCAGGTCATGACGGGCGATGCCTTTGAGCAGCTGTTCGGTGGCCCCCGGCGCTTGCCCGAGGCCCCCCTTACCGGTCGCGAGTTCGATTTGGCCGCATCGGTGCAGAAAGTCACGGAGATCGTCGTTTCGCGCCTGGCCAAGACCGCCCGTGAGCTCACTGGCGAGACCGCACTGTGCATGGCCGGGGGCGTTGCCCTCAACTGCGTAGCCAACGGCGTGATCTCGCGTGAGCGGATATTCGACCGTCTGTGGGTGCAACCGGCGGCTGGCGATGCGGGTGGCTCGCTGGGCGCCGCGCTGCTGACTGACCGCAAGTATCGCGGCGTAGCAAGCCGCGAACTGCCTGCTGGCGTGCGTGATGGCATGAGCGGAGCATTGCTTGGGCCGGAGTACAGCGAAGAGCAGATCAGGGACGAACTGGAAGCCTGCGGCGCTGTTTTTCACAGGCTTTCGCCGGAAGAGCTCGACCAGCGGGTGAGCACCAGCATCGAGGACGGCGGGGTCATCGGCTGGTTCCAGGGGCGAATGGAGTTCGGTCCGCGATCGCTTGGCAGCCGTTCGATCCTGGGTGATCCGCGCCGCTCGGACACCCAGTCAAACATGAACCTGCGCATCAAGTTCCGCGAGTCCTTCCGCCCCTTCGCTCCCGTGGTGCTTGAGGAAAAAGCGGCAGACTACTTCGACATCGTCGAGGAAAGCCCCTACATGCTGGTGGTCTCGCCCATTGCAACGGGCATTCGCAAGGCGATCCCACAGGAGAGTGCGCGGCTTACCGGGATCGACTTGCTCAAGTTGGTGCGTAGCGAGCTGCCGGCAATCACCCACGTGGACTTCTCGGCAAGGGTGCAGACCGTGGACCGGGAGCGCAACCCGCGGTTCCGGGCGCTGCTTGAACACTTCTATCAGCGTTCAGGGTGTCCTGTATTGGTCAACACCTCGTTCAACGTGCGCGGTGAGCCGATTGTGAACACGCCGTTCGAAGCCTATCGCTGCTTCATGCGTACCAACATGGATGTGCTGGCGATTGGCGACTTCTACCTCGATAAATCGGAGCAGCCTCAGTTCGAGGAGGCGGTCGACTGGCGCGAGACAGTACCGCTGGATTAACTCTTTCATACACTAGGGAAGGTGCACTATGGATTATGTTCTGCTCTACCTGATCCTGCCGTTGGGGATGTTTATCCGACGAACCAAGGCGTTCGCCCATCAGCCGGACCCCAAGGTCACCTCATACCTGAACCGCAAATCATGAGCGTCATGGCCATGGATGTTCAGGAGGCTTCATTGGTACAGGTGGTGGTCGTCAATGATCCCGACCTGACCGGGCTGGAGGGCTGTCGCGTGAGGCTGGCCGAAACGCCGCACTGCGCTGAGAGTGTGGGAGCAGTCGGCGGGGACTGGCTCGGCACAGTGTTGGGCCGGGATATCGTCGAGGCAATTCGCGCATTTCCTGACAGCCCGCACAAAGCGCTGCTCATCAGAGGCATTTCGCTCTCTACGGACGTCGCGACGCCGCGCAATGGTTTCCTGCCCAACGCCGAGTGTGTTCTTGACTTCGATCTGCTGCACTTTGGCATGTTGCGGCTGCTGGGTGTCAGGCCGCATGCAGTCGAGTATGAGAACTTCGGCAAGCTGGTCAGAAACGTCGTTCCGGTCCCGGAGGCCGCGGGCACCACCAGCTCTTGGGGCGCGGATGTGGAGTTTTTCTGGCACACCGACAATCCCAACTGGCCCTTCGCCGATCAAAGCCGAAATGTCGCGACCGCCGTGCCGAACTTCTTGGCCTTTACCGCCGTGCGCAACTTTGAAGGCGCCTCCACCGACATTGTTTGTGTGGATCATGTCCTTTCAAAGCTGCCCGGCTGGGCGATCGCCCAGTTGCAGAAGTCTGCCTACACCTTTGGTGCCCCTGCCTCCAACGAGGGCTTCGATGGCCAGCCGAGGGTACTGCCGGTGCTGGAGCACGACGAGGGCGGTTATCGCCTGCGCTTTGACGATGGCATCGTGGCCGCCCTCGACCTGGACAGCGAAAAGGCACTTGGGCTCCTGCGCCAGTGCCTGCGCGATGCCCAGGGTATAGAGGTGGTGTTGCAACCAGGCGACTTCTTCATTTTCAAAAATGCCCGCGTGCTGCACCGGCGCAAGGCGTTCCAGCCTCTGCTCAACGGCAAGGCGCGCTGGCTGCGCCGGGTGTACGGCAGTTGAGCCTTTGCTTCAAGAACCATCACACAACAAACATCACAGTAGACAGGGAGTTCATGCATGAATAAGCGTATCGCAGTAGTCGGTGGTCGTCCCTCGCCCATTCACGGTGCCAAGGAGCTGGGCATCGACGTAGTGCTGGTGCATCAGGAGGGTGACTACGAGCAGGAAATCCTCGCCCATTGCGAACAGGTGGTGCATGCCAGGATTGACGACGCCGAGGCCATCATCAAGGTCCTCGAGCCCCTGCACCGCGACCGTCCGTTCGATCGCATCATGACCACTACCGAAGTGGCAGGCGAGTCAACGGGCAAAGTGGTCGATCACTTCGGTCTCACCGGGGTTTCCTATAAGACTGCGCGCCTGCTCAAGGACAAAGTGGCCATGCGCGAGTTGCTGGTCGAGCACAACCTGAGCCCGGTTGCCTATCGCCATGTCACCAGTGCGCAGGATGCCGTCGCGTTCGTCAAAGAGCATGGCAAGTCGGTTCTCAAGCCCGCCGAAGGCGTGGCCAGCCTGCATATCCATCCCTGCGATGACGCAGCCTCTGCTTCCAAGGCCTGGCAGGCGCTTCAGGATGCCGACGTCAAGCACATTATCATCGAGGAGTACCTGGAGGGGCCGGTCGTCAGCGTCGACTCCTTCTCGTTCCAGGGGCGCCACCTTCCCATTGGTTACTCCCAGTACCGCATGAACGACAAATACGTTGAGTGGGAAGTCAGCACGCCGAGCACCGAGGCCAGGAAATGGCTGAGCGAGCTGAAGGAAATGACCTGCCGCCTGCTCGACGCGGTAGAACTGGAAGAGGGGCCCTCCCATAGTGAGTTCGTGCTGACCCCCAAGGGGCCTCGTGTACTCGAATCCCATGCTCGCCTGGCGGGCTCGGGTGCCCCTGAACTGGTGCGGCGTGCGTTCGGCCTGGACCTGAACCGCATGTTCCTGACTGTGCCGCTGGGTATCGACACTCTGCCGCAAGTGTCGCCCGAGCCGAAAGCGGGTGCCGCGATCCAGTTCTTCGTACCGACACCTGGCAAGGTCAGAAAGGTCGAGCTCGATCTCAAGCCTGACGTCGATGTGCGCCATACCAAGTCAGGCGAGACTCCACGGGTGTTCTTGCCGTTCCTGTTCGAACTGGGCGCAGCCGAGCGTGCCGTAGTCATCCAGAAGCATGAGGGCGATACGATTCCACCGCTCGACACCGTTGCCGACTGCGTTTCAGGGTATGTCCTGGCAACAGGCACCTCGCGCGAGGATGCCGTGCGTATCGGTGATGAACTGGTAGCGGYGGTCAACTTCATCGTGGATCCCACGGCATGAAATATGTCCTCTGCTTGCACCGTTGGGTCGGTAGCCAAGCGCTATACGACCGATACGAACTGCCGACAGGAATGCAGATTCGGGCGATCTGTACGCCCGAATCCTGCGCGTCCCTGCCGAGCGAGCGCCTGGCGTCAAGCTCGGTGCTCGTCTCACTGGACGATGCTGAGGCGGTCATGGCTGAGGCCGAGCGTCTGGTCGAGCAACATGGGGTTCCAGCGCTGGTGGTTGCCCTCAATGAGGGCGACCTGCTCAATGCGGCTTCTATCCGTGAGCGATGGCAGGTACCGGGAGATCTTGTCGCGTGGACCGAGCGGTTCCGCGACAAGCTCACCATGCTGGAGGTCGCAGGCCGGCAATCGTCGATCGGCGTGTTGCCTGCTTCGCCTGCCGATTCCCGCGAAGCGGTAGAGCGACTGGCCGCTGAACACGGCTATCCGCTGGTGCTCAAGCCGCGCTACGGCACGGCGAGTCGCGGCGTAAAGTTTCTTCGCGGCCCAAGGGATCTTGATCAGATCGGGCAGGCCATGGAGCCGATGATGGTCCAGGCTTGCTGCGCGGCCCCCATCCTGCACGTTGACGGCTGGTGGGATGGGCAACGGATTGTGGTAGTCACGGCGTCGCGTTATGTGAACAGCTGTGCCGATTTCGGTCCGGATAGCCCGCTGGGCAGTATCGAACTCGAGGAGGGCGACGACGAACGGCGGATTGCGGGGCGGGTCGAACAACTGCTGGCGGTCTTCGCGCCTGAGCGAGAAATCGTCTTCCACCTCGAACTGTTCGACCTGGATGACAGATTGCTGTTCCTGGAAATCGGTGCCCGGGTCGGTGGCGCCGAAATCCCGTTCCTCTGGCGAGAGGTGAGGGATATCGACCTGCTGGGGATCGCTTGGGAAATCCAGACCGGGGCGTCTACCCGCTACCGGGACCTTGCGCGCAGCCTTAGCAAGGAGGGCAGGCCATTGCACCGCGAGCGGGGGGCATGGGTGATCGCCCGCCGCAACAGCTCGCCGCGTGAAGGCTTGGGTACCCTGTACTGGGCTCAACCGCAGAACCTGGATCGCTTCGCCAGCGGTGTTTATGAGGGCGCTGGCACGCGCCTTCGGCTGCGCAGCTTCGATCGTCCCGCGCTGGTACGTGACGTGGGGAAGATCTTCGAACAGTTATCCGAAGCATGGGGAGCTCAATCTTGAAAACAGCAGTTGTTACCGGTGCAAGCAGTGGCATTGGCGAGGCATGCGCTCGTACCTTGGCCAGTCGTGGTTGGCGGGTATTCCTTGTGGCGCGCAGGGGGGATCGGCTCGAGCAGATTGCCGGCGAAACCGGCGGACGCGCCATTGTGCTGGATGTGACACAGGCGCGAGAGGAGGACTTGGTGCAGGTTTTCGAGTGCGATCTTCTGGTGAACTGTGCGGGCGGGGCGATTGGCCTGGATGGGGTAGACGCGGCCAGTGCCGAGGACTGGACGAACATGTTCAACAGTAACGTCCTTGGGACTTTGCGGATGACCCAACTGCTATTGCCTCGGCTCATCGCGTCCCAAGGGTGCATCATCAATATCACCTCAACGGCTGCGCTAGCCGGATATGAGGGGGGAGGCGGCTATTGCGCGGCCAAGAGTGCCCAGCGCGCACTGACCCATTCCTTGCGACTGGAGATGAAGGGTATACCGGTGCGCATCACCGAAGTGCTCCCCGGCATGGTGCATACGCCAGAGTTTTCCTTGAATCGTTTTCGCGGCGACGCCGAACGGGTCAGTGCCCTCTACAAGGATGTCGACCGGCCTTTGAGCGCGGACGATGTCGCCCAGGTTGTGGCTTGGGTTGCCGATCAGCCTGCACATGTTAATGTCGATGAAATCGTGGTTCGGCCAGTGGCACAGCGTGCTCAGCATGCGCTGTTCCGCGGCAGCCTCGGCTGGTTCGAGCCGCAGCGGGCCGAAACATCCCCTTTGAACGATGGAGCACGCCAATGATGGCGCTGGAAAGCCTGGCCGGTGTGGCCATCATCTCCTTGGGCATGGTGCTGACACCGGGTCCCAACATGGTCTACCTGACCTCGCGGGCGATTTCCCAGGGGCGGCTGGCCGGGATGATTTCGCTGGCGGGTGTGGCGCTAGGCTTCGTGTGCTACTTGTTGGCGGCGGGACTGGGACTGGCCGCTTTGTTCAAGGCAGTGCCAGTCGCCTACGATGTCGTCAGGATCGCAGGCGCATTTTATCTGGGCTATCTGGCCTGGAACATGCTGAAGCCCAGGGGGAGTTCCCCCTTCGAGGCGCGGGAGCTGCCACCTCACTCGCGGAGACGGCTGTTCACCATGGGGCTTGTGACGAACCTGCTGAATCCGAAGATTGCGCTGATGTATTCCGCGCTGATCCCGCAGTTCATCGACCCTTCCGCAGGATCTACCTTCCAGCAATTCATCCAGATGGGGCTGGTACAGATCACCATTGCCGTCACCGTGAACGGCATGATCGTTCTCGCCGCCTCCCGGGTCAGTGGATTCCTGGCCAAGCGACCTTCTGCCATGCGCACCCAACGCTGGGTGTCCGGGACTGTCCTGGGCGTCTTCGCGGTCGATATCCTGCTGCGCAAACCGCTCACCTGATAGGGAGCGAGTGTTTCGCCTGACCGTAATGCTGTTCACTTGAGTATTTGAGCCTCAGCCGGACTTCCTCGAAAATCCGATGCCAGACCTCTGGCATCGGATTTTTATGGTGCGCCCAGCATGGGCGTAATCTTGTGCGTAGATCCGGCGGTTGTGCGGGGACATTGCCGTGCAACTGATCGTGATGGCCGCGGACAACCCGATTTCAGGTACAGGCGGATGATTGGCAGGGTTAAGAACCGGTATCGGAGGGGGGGCTGAATCACCGTCCAAGGCCTTCAAGGCCAGGGACGGTGAAAATATCAAAGCCCCGGTTTCCAGTGGACCGTAAGGCTGCTCCGCTTAAGTGAGCGGCATTACGCTTTTCAGCAGGGCTTTTGAGGTTTTCAGCCTTTCTGGCGTCTCAGGCAACCAGTGCCTGGCGAGTACGCTCGATCACAGCCTGCAGCGGCTCGGCGCTGGAGTATTGATCGGGGTACAGGCGTTCGCTGTGACGAGCGATGCCGTGTTCGTTGACCAGAGTGAAGCTGAAGCAGCCTTTGCGAGCGGCCATGATCAGGCAGTTCATTGGAGCAAAAGCGTTGGTTAGGGTGCGAATGGCATCCTGAGTGTGGATTTGAGTAGACATAATCGGGTGTTCCTACARGCGACACGGATAAGAACCGTGCAAAATTAAAACGTTCCAGTGACGACGACCACCATTGGTCGAACGAAGAACCCGACTGGAACAAAGCAGCCAGTTTGAAGCGCTGATAAGTTGGCGCGCTTGGGCTGGCAGGTAGGTACTTAGGAGGGCAGGCAACACATCAGGGGCAAAGGTTCTGGGCCCGGGGTGAAGATCCTGATCAATTTGCAGGCTGGTTCGGTCAGAGTAAGTGAACTTCGCAACACCCTTTGCTTTCGATTCAAAGGCTGTGTTGACGCAAGATTTACCTGGAAACCATCGAGGTGGTCGATCCCGCTTTGTCGGTGAAGGCTTCTCTCAGGGAAGGCTGACCGGGGGGATTTGTTCGACCAGAATTGACTTTCAGCTTGGTACTAACGCCGCGGATACTAACGGATTGAATGGCCGAAGGGAAGCCTGCTCGCAAAAAAACACTGAAGTGCCGGCCGACCACATCCGCAAGTGCTGTCGGAAAATGTCATCGGCCGACACGTGCCCCGCAATTGCCCAAAAAACGGCCGTTGATCCGAGAGGGCGATCGAGCCAGGATCAATCTGCGGCGCGGGTTGCCGGGTTTATCCCCAGGCGTCACCGTAAAAACGCGCCGAAAAAGCGCACTGATATAACCGCCTCGCAGGTACTTGTGCACATTAGTTGCGCGGACTGTCATCCCACTGTCATCCTCGCTTCACCGAGGGTGGGTGCCTGTAACGAAAATTTAAGTCAATGAAAAACATCGCTTTTTTTTACTGGTGAAAAAATCGTCAGTTTGACTGCGAGCCCCATTCCACACGGCTTTGCGCGACTTCAAGGGCGGTTGTCCACTGAGTTATCCACAGCTTCTGTGGATTGTCCCGAGCGCTTGCTCTAGGACGGGCGTGCAGGCTTTTCTCGACTTTACCTGTGCGAAAAAAAGAGTAGAGTGGCGCGCCTTCCGATCTGCCCCACAGTGCTTTATGAAGTTTCGCTCAGTACCAGTCTCTCCTGCCTCAGCACCCTCCAGCATTAACCCACCCAAGCGCTTTTCGATGCGTGTGGCCGAGTGGCTACTGGACAGCCCGCGCCTGGGCGAAAACCCCAACGTCAAACACTTCGCCGGACGTTTACTCAAGCAACCTGCCCGTGAAGGCGTAGTGGCCGCGCAAAGCCGCCTCGGCCAATTGATGTGCCGCGAATGCGGGAATGCCCGGGATCGCCGTATTGGCCAGGACCTGTTGCGCCAGGCTGCGCGCGCAGGGGACCGACGCGCCCAGCAGGAACTCGGCCTGATCGAAGACTGAGCTGTCCAAGACCTGACGCCTTGGTTAACCTTCACGCTTTATCTAATCGGCAGGAGTGGCTATGGCGATGGACTTGACCAGCGCATTGCTGGGGCTGGCGGGCGCTGCACTGCCATTGCTGATACTGGCTTGGCAACTTCAGCGTCGGGCGAGTACGGGGCAGGCCGAACTGGCATTGCTGGAAGAGCGCCTGGCCATGGCCCAGCTGACGCAGGATGGCTTGAACGCCCAGCTCGACACCTGCCGTGATGAAGTCGCTGACCTGAGCCAGGCCAACGCCGCCAAACAAGCCGATCTGGCCGCCCTGCGCCGTGAAGTCGAATTGCTGCAGATCGAACGCGACGATGCCCGCGACGCAGCCCACGCCTGGAACATCGAACGTGCCGGCAAAGAAGCTGAGTTGCGTCGCCTGGACGCTCAGGCTGCCTCCCTCAACGCCGAGTTGCGTGAGCAGCAGGAAAGCCATCAGCAGCGCCTCAACGACCTGCAAGGCTCGCGAGACGAACTGCGAGCGCAATTCGCCGAGCTGGCGGGCAAGATCTTCGACGAGCGCGAACAGCGTTTTGCCGAAACCAGTCAGCAGCGTCTGGGGCAATTGCTCGATCCGTTGAAGGAGCGCATCCAGTCGTTCGAAAAGCGCGTCGAGGAAAGTTATCAGGCCGAAGCCCGCGAGCGCTTTTCCCTGGCCAAGGAACTGGAGCGTCTGCAACAACTGAACCTGCGCCTGAGCGACGAAGCCACCAACCTCACCCGCGCCTTGAAAGGGCAGAAAACCCAAGGCAATTGGGGTGAACTGATTCTTGAGCGGGTGCTTGAACACGCGGGCCTGGAGAAGGGGCGCGAGTACCAGACCCAGGTCAATCTGAAGGGGCCGGACGGTGAGCGATTCCAGCCGGATGTGATTATTTACCTGCCTGGCGACAAGCAGGTCGTGGTCGATTCCAAGGTCAGCCTCACGGCTTATCAGCAATATGTGGCCGCCGAAGACGACGGCATCGGCCAGATCGCCATCAAGCAGCACGTGCTGTCCCTGCGCAATCATGTCAAAGGCCTGGCCGGCAAGGACTACAAGCGGCTCGACGGGCTGCACAGCCTGGATTTCGTCCTGCTTTTCGTCCCGATCGAAGCGGCGTTTTCCGCGGCGTTACAGGCTGAGCCGACGTTGTTTCAGGAGGCCTTCGACCGCAACATCGTGATCGTCAGCCCGACCACGTTGCTGGCCACTTTGCGGGTCATCGACAGTCTGTGGAAGCAGGAACGCCAGAGCCAGAACGCTCGGGAAATCGCCGAGCGCGCCGGGTGGCTGTACGACAAGTTCGTGTTGTTCATTCAGGATCTGGATGAGGTCGGCAATCGCTTGCAGCAGCTGGACAAGGCCTACAGCTCTGCCCGCAATAAGCTGACAGAAGGCCGCGGCAACCTGGTCAGTCGCAGCGAACAGCTCAAATTGCTTGGCGCGCGGGCCAGCAAGAGCTTGCCGGCGGACCTGCTGGAGCGGGCCATGACGGATGTCGATGGCTTGGCCGAGTTGCCCGAATAAGCCATCTTTTTCGATGGCATCTGTGGCGAGGGGGGGCTTGCCCCCGTTCGGCTGCGAAGCAGTCGCAAAGCAGGCAGAGCGGTATGCCTGAAACACCGAAGCTGCACAAATCAGGGCTGCTGGCAGCCCAACGGGGGCAAGCCCCCTCGCCACGGTGGTGTGTACCAAACCTGCCGTACTACAACGGTAAATGCCGGCTCAACAACGCCCGCAACGCCGCCGGCTTCACCGGTTTGGCCAGGTAATCCAGGCCCGCTGCATGCACCTGGGCCACGGTCTCCGGCCGTCCATCGGCGCTGATCACCACCCCCGGCACCGGCTCGCCCAATTGCGTGCGCAACCACGCCATCAAGTCGGTTCCGGTCTCGCCATCGTCCAGGTGGTAATCCACCAGCGCCAACTGCGGGCGCATCCCGTCGTTGAGCAGCGTCGCGCATTCATCACGGTTGCGCGCGGTCCAGACCTGGCAACCCCAGCGCGTGAGCAGGCTGTTCATGCCGATCAGGATGCTGTCCTCGTTATCGATGCACAGCACCTGTGCGCCGCCGAGCAAATGGCCATTGAGTTCGGCAACCTTGGCCGGCACCGCGGCTTGTGCCCGAGCCAACGGCACGCTGACACTGAATACACTGCCGCGCCCCGGCCAGGAGCGTACGCGCAAAGTGTGACCGAGCACGCGGCACAGTCCATCGGCAATCGCCAGTCCCAGGCCCAGGCCTTTCTCGGCCCGGGTCTGGTGGCTGTCGAGGCGTTTGAACTCTTCGAAAATCACCTGTTGTTTGTCTTTCGGAATACCCGGTCCACGGTCCCAGACCTCCAGGCACAGCTCGCCGTTGCGCCGCCGAACGCCGAGCAACACGGGGCCTCTGGCGTAGCGGAAGGCATTGGTCAGGAAGTTCTGCAAGATCCGTCGCAGCAGTTTGATGTCGCTGTCGACCCGTAGCGTGCTGCCCCGGACGCGGAATTTCAGCCCCTGTTCCTGAGCAAGTGCCTTGAACTCGGCCCCCAGCGTGTCAAACAACTCATTGAGCACGAAGGGCCTGCGATCAGGGTTGATCTTGCCGCTTTCCAGACGGGAAATATCCAGCAGATCACTGATCAGGTCTTCGGCCGAACGCAGTGAGCTGTCCAGGTGTTGAACCAGCTTCTGCGCTTCGCTGGACAAACCCTCTTCCTGATGGGAGAGGGCGGCGGAGAACAGCCGCGCGGCGTTCAGCGGTTGCATCAAGTCATGGCTGACGGCGGCCAGGAAACGCGTTTTCGACTGGTTGGCCGATTCGGCGGTGCCCTTGGCTTCGGTCAGGGCAAGGTTGAGTTGCGACAGTTCGTGGGTCCGTTCGGCGACCCGCCGCTCAAGGCCTTCATTGGCTTCGGTCAGCGCCTGCTCGGCTTCGCGGAACGCGGTAATGTCGGTGAAACTCATGACGAAACCGCCGCCGGGCATCGGGTTGCCGATCAGTTCGATCACTCGGCCGTTGGGGAACAGTCGCTCGGAGGTATGGGCGCGGCCCTGACGCATCCAGTGCAAGCGACGGGCGACATGCACTTCCGCTTCGCCGGGGCCACACAGGCCGCGTTCGGCGTTGTAGCGAATGATGTCGGCAATCGGTCGGCCGACGCTGATCAAACCGTCGGGGTAGTTGAACAGCTCCAGGTAGCGCCGGTTCCAGGCCACCAGTTTCAGCGACTGGTCGATCACGCTGATGCCCTGGGTGATGTTCTCGATGGCGCCTTGCAGCAGGGCGCGGTTGAATTGCAGCACTTCCGAGGTTTCGTCGGCGATCCGTACGACGTCCTCYAGTTGCATTTCCCGACCTTCGATGGCGGCTTTTACCACCGCCCGAGTCGAAGAGGCGCCGAGTACACCGGCCAGCAAGCGTTCGGTATGGGCGATCCATTCGCCGTCGGCGTTCTGGTTCGGGTTGAAGCCTTTGCCCTGGCGGTAGGCGAAACGGATGAAGCTCTGACGGGCCCGTTCTTCGCCGACAAACCGGGCAGCCAGTTGCAGCAAATCGTCGATCTGTACCGCCAGCATCGAGCGGGCGCTGGGGCGGGGGCTGATTTCCTGGCCGATGAAACGACCGGCCTGCCAGTGCTCCGAAACCCGTGTGCGTGACAGCACCGAGACCCAGGCGAACAAGGTGAAGTTACCCGCCAGGGACAACACCACGCCCTGAGTCAGCGGCGTGATCGGCAGGTTCAGCGGATTGCTTTGCAGCCAGGCCAGGCCCGGAAAACTGCTCAAGGGCAAGCCGAGGCTGTTGGCGGCAACCGGCAACACCAGGGTGTAGAACCAGAGGAATGTCCCGGTGGCCAGACCGGCGAACACGCCACGGCGGTTAGCCTGTTTCCAGTACAGCGCGCCGAGCATGGCCGGGGCCAGTTGGGTCACGGCGGCGAAGGCAATCTGGCCGATGGTCGCCAGGCTCGCGGTCGAGCCCAGCAGGCGATAGCTGACGTAGGCCAGCAGCAGAATGACCACAATGCTCACCCGGCGCACCGAAAGCATCCACTGGCGGAACACTTCGAATGGCCGTTCGGCGTTGTTGCGCCGCAGCAACCATGGCAGCAACATGTCGTTGGAGAGCATGGTCGACAGCGCCACGCTGGCGACAATCACCATGCTGGTCGCCGCCGAAGCGCCGCCGATAAACGCCAGCATTGCCAGGGCAGGGTGAGATTGGGCCAGAGGCAGGCTGATAACGAATGAGTCCGGCAGCACCGAACTGGGTAGCAACATCTGACCGGCCAGTGCAATCGGCACCACAAAAAGCGCGGCCAGCGCCAGATACGTCGGGAACACCCACTTGGCCAGGCGTAAATCCTGGGGGTCGATGTTTTCCACCACGGTCACGTGGAACTGCCGGGGCAGGCAGATGATCGCCATCATCGCCACACCGGTCTGCACCACCATGGACGGCCAGTTGATGGTTTCCTTCCAGTACTCTTCCAGGCGCGGGGCGAGCATGGCCTGGTCGAACAGGTCGTCGAAACCGTCGTACAGGCCGTAGGTCACGAACGCGCCGACCGCGAGAAAAGCGAACAGCTTGACCAGCGATTCAAAGGCAATCGCCAGCACCATGCCGCGGTGGTGTTCCGTGGCGTCGAGGTTGCGGGTACCGAAAACGATGGTGAACAGCGCCAGTACCAGGGAGACGATCAGCGCCGTGTCCTGCGCGCGCGTGCCCATGGCGTCGGCGCCGGCGCCGATCAACAGGTTTACACCCAGCACGATGCCCTTGAGTTGCAAGGCAATGTAGGGCAGCACGCCGACCAGGCAGATCAGCGCGACGACTACCGCCAGGGACTGGGATTTACCGTAACGGGCGGCGATGAAGTCGGCGATGGAGGTGATGTTCTCCTGCTTGCTGATCATCACCATTTTTTGCAGGACCCACGGCGCGCACACCAGCAGCAGGATCGGCCCGAGGTAGATCGGCAGGAAGGACCAGAGTTGTTCGGCTGCCTGGCCCACGGCGCCAAAGAACGTCCAGCTGGTGCAATAAACCGCCAGCGACAGGCTGTACACCCAGGCACGCACCCGTGGCGGCAGCGGCGTGCTGCGACGGTCGCCGTAAAAGGCGATGGCGAACAGGATGGCCATATAGGCCAGGGCGACAATGGCGATCAGCCCGGTGGACAGCGACATGGGAACTCCAGACAAAAGACATCCGGGACTGCGCCCGATCCAGACAGTCTCGCATGACCGCCTGAGTTAGTCAGTGTCGACCAAGGTCGTGGCGTGGCGGGGTGTCGCAGGTTGGGAGTCAGTTGGATCTTTGGTGTCTTTTCGGGTCTCTTCGCGGCGTTACTGACTCAACGCAATATCGATCAGCCGATGCAACTCTTCAACCTCCAGCGCCTGCGCCGCAAACAGGATGCGAAACACCGTCGGTGCCACCACCATATTGATCAACCGGTCGACACTTGGCCGTGATTGATCGGGATAGCGATCCAGAATCGTCTGCAACTGCCCGCCAATGATCGTCACGCAATAGCCCGGCGTGGCGCTGGATTGCACGTCGCGCATCATGTTGCGCCCGGGTTCGGAACTCATTTCGTCCAGATATTGCTCCGCCCAGGCCCGCACGTCCCCGCGCAGGCTGCCGGTATTGGCCGGCTCACTGTCGGGGCGCATGCGGGCGAGGGCGACATCGGCCAGCAGTGCAGACAGATCACCCCAGCGCCGATAAATGGTCGACGGCGTCACCCCGGCCCGGGCAGCGATTTGCGGCACGGTCAGGGTCGCCCGATCCTGCTCTTCAAGGAGCGCGCGGACAGCCGAATGAATCGACTCTTGAACCCTGGCACTTCTGCCACCAGGGCGTAAACCTTCTTTAATAGCCATGCGGCGGACCTTAACACAAAGAATTTGCTTTAAGCGCTGACCAGTAGCAGACTCCGCAAAAGCAAAAAATTAGCTTTTGCGGAGTGTGCTCATGTCTCTTCCAGCGACAAATCGTTCCAGCCTGTGGTTTCTGGCGATCACCTTACTCAGTTTTCTCGCCGCTTCCACCGCGCCGACCCCGTTGTATCACCTCTATCAGGAGCACCTGCAGTTCTCGGCCGCGACCCTGACCCTTATTTTCGGTGTCTACGCCCTCAGCTTGCTGGCGGCGCTGCTCACGGTCGGTTCGCTGTCGGATTATCTGGGGCGCAAACCGGTGATTTTTACCGCCGTGTTGCTGAATATGCTGGCGATGTTGCTGTTCATCAACGCCGACAGCGTCGCCTGGTTGATCGGTGCGCGAGTACTTCAGGGTTTTGCGACGGGAATGGCCACCGCCGTCTTGAGTGCGGCGTTGCTGGACACCGATCGCCAGCAAGGGCCGATGGTCAACAGTGTCGCGCCGTTGCTGGGCATGGCGCTGGGGGCCATGGGTTGCGGATTATTGGCCGAGTTTGCGCCCCTGCCGCTGCAATTGACCTATTGGGTGTTGTTCGCGCTGTTTTTGATGCAAGCGCTGTACGTCTGGCGCCTGCCGGAAAGCGTCAGTCGACAACCGGGTGCCTGGGCCTCGCTCCGCCCGACCCTGCATGTGCCGATTCAGGCGCGGCGAATGTTGTGGCGGGTGCTGCCGATAGACCTCGCGGTGTGGGCGCTCGGCGGCTTTTTCGCCTCCCTGGCGCCGTCCCTGGTGCGGACAGCCACCGGGTCCACGTCGAACCTGATTGGCGGTGCGACGGTGGCCGTGTTGACGGTGACCGGTGCCTCGATGATCTACGCCTTGCGCAATCGGCCGGCCGACAAGGTCTTGCTGCTGGGCGCGAGCTTGCTGCCCGCAGGCGTTGCGCTGATTCTGCTGGCGGTCCACAGCGCCAGCCTGCCATTGTTTTTCTTCGGCACGCTGGTGGCGGGCAGCGGATTCGGTACGGGTTTCCTTGGCGCCTTGCGCAGCATCGTGCCGCTGGCCTTGCCTCATGAGCGGGCCGGGTTGATGTCGGCGTTTTATGTGCTCAGTTATCTGGCGTTCTGCTTGCCGTCGTTGCTGGCCGGTAATCTGACCCGCAGCTTTGGGCTGGTGGCGACCACCGACGGTTACGGCGCGGTACTGATCATCCTGTCGCTCGGTGCGCTGATCGGGTTGCTTCGTGAGCGGTCTGTCAAAGTCTGTGGCGTCGATGTCAGATGACCGTTAGCCTTGGCACCGCCATTCATTTCGACGGACCGACCCATGAAGATCATCCGCAGCAAATCCTTCACCGGTGACCGCGCCTGGGCGGCGCTGGACATCGCCAGCATGAACGGTATCACCACCCGTTTGCACTGGACCGATCAGCCGTATAAATGGCACGTCAACGATGGCCAGGAAGTGTTCGTGGTGCTCGACGGTCAGGTGCAGATGCGTTATCGCGAAGCAGGCCTCGAAAAGGAAACCCTGCTGGAGGTCGGCGATATTTTCTATGCCTCGGTGGGCACCGAACATGTGGCTCATCCGCAGGGCGTGGCGAGGATATTGGTGATCGAGACTGAAGGCAGCGTCTGATGCTATATCTGCAAAACAGATAACAGTTAGAGATATTACCCGTTATATCGATATTCTATTCGGATCTATCATGAGCGCCTCCCTCATTAGAGGACAGGAGTTCGCCATGACCTGCACCCGTAGCGTTAAACCCGGTATCAAGCCGTTCAGTCATCTGCAGCACCCAAGAGAAGCCATCCGCCAATTCACCCCGAACTGGTTCGCGGCGACCATGGGCACTGGTGTATTGGCGCTTGCGCTTGCGCAACTGCCGGTGTCGACTCCCGGTCTGCATGCATTGGCCGAAGGCTTGTGGTTATTAAATATTGGCCTGTTTGTGTTGTTCACGGCCATGTATGCCGCGCGTTGGGTCATGTTCTTCGACGAAGCGCGGCGGATTTTCGGCCACTCCACGGTTTCGATGTTTTTCGGCACCATTCCCATGGGCCTTGCGACCATCATTAATGGCTTTCTGTTGTTCGGCCTGCCGCGCTGGGGCGACGGTGTGATTCATGTCGCCGAAGTGCTGTGGTGGCTGGACGTGGCGATGTCGCTGGCCTGCGGCGTACTGATTCCCTACATGATGTTCACCCGTCAGGAGCACAGCATCGACCAGATGACCGCTGTCTGGCTGTTGCCGGTGGTGGCGGCGGAAGTGGCGGCTGCCAGTGGTGGCTTGCTGGCGCCGCACCTCGCCGATGCTCATTCGCAGTTAGTGGTGCTGGTGACCAGCTACGTGCTTTGGGCTTTTTCCCTGCCGGTGGCGTTCAGCATTCTGACCATCCTGTTGCTGCGCATGGCGTTGCATAAATTGCCCCACGAAAACATGGCCGCCTCGAGCTGGCTGGCGCTTGGGCCGATTGGCACGGGTGCGCTGGGCATGTTGTTGATGGGTGCCGACGCGCCGGCGATCTTTGCCGCCAATGGTCTGCCGGGGATCGGTGAAATAGCTGAGGGCCTTGGGCTGGTGGCCGGGATCACGCTGTGGGGCTTCGGGCTTTGGTGGATGCTGATAGCACTGCTGATCACCGTGCGTTACTTGCGCGCCGGTATCCCGTTCAATCTCGGCTGGTGGGGTTTCACGTTCCCGCTGGGTGTCTATTCCCTGACTACGCTGAAACTGGCCAGCACCTTGAACCTGACGTTTTTCAGTGTCTTTGGTTGCGTGTTGGTGGCCATGCTGGCGGTGATGTGGCTGATTGTCGCCAAACGCACGGTGCAGGGCGCGTGGAAGGGCGAACTGTTTGTCTCACCGTGCATCGCAGGATTAAAGAAATAACCGGCAAAGATTAGGTAATGTGTGTGGCCTGGATCGACGTTCGACATTCCAATAACAGTATCCACGCCACCCTCTACCAAAAAAATCAGGGACACATGGAAGATGAGTCACCCCTCGCAGTTCACCTTGCTTCGCACTCGGCGCTTCCTGCCTTTTTTTGTCACGCAGTCCCTTGGGGCCTTTAACGACAACATCTTCAAGCAGTCGCTGATCCTAGCCATTCTGTACAAGCTGACCATCGAGGGTGACCGTTCGATCTGGGTCAACCTGTGTGCGCTGCTGTTTATCCTGCCGTTCTTCCTGTTCTCGGCCCTGGCCGGGCAGTTCGGGGAGAAGTTCGCCAAGGACGCGCTGATCCGTCTGATCAAGCTCGGGGAAATCGTCATCATGACGGTGGGCGCGGTCGGTTTCATGTTCGATCACCTGTCGCTGATGCTGTTGGCGCTGTTTGCCATGGGCACCCACTCGGCGCTGTTCGGGCCGGTGAAGTACTCGATCCTGCCGCAGGCCTTGCGCGAAGAAGAGCTGGTGGGTGGCAACGGGTTGGTGGAAATGGGCACCTTCCTGGCAATTCTCGCCGGGACGATTGGCGCCGGCATCATGATGTCCGCCAGCAACTACGCGCCGGTGGTGTCCACGGCAATCATCGGCATTGCGGTGCTCGGTTATCTGGCCAGCCGCAACATTCCCCGAGCTGCGGCGGCATCGCCGCAAATGCGCCTGAACTGGAATATCTTCAGCCAGTCCTGGGCCACGTTGAAGCTGGGCCTGGGGCAAACCCCTGCGGTCTCGCGTTCGATCGTCGGCAACTCATGGTTCTGGTTTGTCGGGGCGATTTATCTGACGCAAATCCCGGCGTATGCCAAGGAATGGATGCACGGCGACGAGACCGTGGTGACGCTGATTCTTACCGTGTTCTCGGTCGGTATTGCACTGGGTTCGATGCTTTGCGAGAAACTCTCCGGGCGCAAAGTCGAGATCGGTCTGGTGCCGTTCGGCTCATTCGGCCTGACCGTATTTGGCCTGTTGCTGTGGTGGCATTCCGGCGGAATTCCGGACAGCGTTGCCGGCCATGGCTGGCTCGAAATCCTCGGGTTCGGTCACACCTGGCTGGTGTTGATCGACATCCTCGGGCTTGGGGTCTTCGGCGGTTTCTACATCGTGCCGCTGTATGCGCTGATCCAGTCCCGCACCGTCGAGAACGAACGGGCCCGCGTGATCGCCGCCAACAACATTCTCAACGCCCTGTTCATGGTGGTATCGGCGATTGTGTCGATCGTCTTGCTGAGCATCGCCAAGCTGTCGATCCCGCAGCTGTTCCTGGTGGTGTCGCTGCTGAACATCGGCGTCAACGCGTACATCTTCAAAATCGTCCCCGAGTTCAGCATGCGTTTCATGATCTGGCTGCTCGGCCATTCCATGTACCGCGTCGAGCATCGCAACCTGGAGTTGATTCCTGATGAGGGCCCGGCACTGCTGGTTTGTAACCATGTGTCGTTCGTCGATGCGTTGCTGATTGGTGGCGCGGTGCGTCGGCCGATTCGTTTTGTGATGTATTACAAAATCTACAACCTGCCGGTGCTGAATTTCATCTTCCGCACGGCCGGCACGATTCCGATCGCCGGGCGTCAGGAAGACATTCAAATCTACGAAAAAGCCTTCACCCGCATTGCCCAGTATCTGAAGGATGGCGAGCTGGTGTGTATTTTCCCCGAAGGCAAGTTGACCGCTGATGGCGAGATCAACGAGTTCAAGGGCGGGCTGACGCGGATTCTCGAAGAAACACCGGTGCCGGTGATTCCGCTGGCGTTGCAGGGGTTGTGGGGGAGTTTCTTCAGCCGCGATCCGAACAAGGGCTTGTTCCGTCGGTTATGGTCGCGGGTGACCTTGGTGGCAGGGCCGGCGGTGGCTGTTGAGGTGGCTGAGCCAGCGAAGTTGCAGGCGTTGGTGGGGGATTTGCGTGGCGCCGTTAGATAGTTGGTGACTTTGCGGGCGTCATCGCGGGCTTGCCCGCGATGACGTCAGTGGCCTAAGCGCTGACCTTGAGCCCAACCAACCCGGTAATGATCAGTGCCACACTGGCCAACCGAAACAGTGCCATGGATTCACCAAACAGAATGATCCCGGCGATCACCGTGCCCACTGCACCCACGCCGGTCCAGATTGCATAGGCCGTGCCCAGCGGCAATTCCTTCATGGCAAGGCCCAGCAGGCCAAGGCTGATCGCCATGGCGGCAACGGTCAATGCGGTGGGAAGAGGGCGGCTGAAGCCGTCGGTGTATTTCAGGCCAACGGCCCAGCCGACTTCGAACAGGCCGGCGAAAAACAGAATGATCCAGGACATGGAAGACCTCCATCGATGGATGGGGTCGTCCCCGGATTAAGCACTCGATCGAGCCGCGAGGTCGTCCCCGCGTTGCGCGATAGAGTGCCCATCATTAACCCGAGGATCAAGTTTTCGGATCAGTCAGCCACTTGCTGAGCAGCGATTTTCCGATCCTCTTTTTCGCTCATGCGACGGAAATAGGTGGAGAGCAGGGCCCCGGAAATGTTGTGCCAGACGCTGAACAGCGCGCTCGGCACCGCCGCCAGCGGCGAGAAGTGCGCACTGGCCAGTGCCGCACCCAGACCGGAGTTCTGCATGCCGACTTCCAGTGCCAGGGATTTGCGCTGGGCCAGCGGCAGGTTGAACAGGCGCCCGGTGAAGTAACCCAGCAAGTAGCCGAAGCTGTTGTGCAGCATCACCACGGCCATGATCAGCAGACCGGATTCGGCAATCTTCGCCTGGCTGGCGGCCACCACGGCCGTGACGATGATCACGATGCTCACCACCGATACCAGCGGCAACACTTCTACCGCGTGACGAACCCGATCACCGAGTACGCGTTGGGCAACCACGCCAAGTACGATCGGCAACAGCACGACTTGCAGGATCGACCAGAACAGCTCCATGAACGACACCGGCAACCAGGCCGAGGCCAGCAGCCAGATCAGCGCCGGTGTCAGCAATGGCGCGAGGAGGGTGGTGACGGCGGCAATGGCCACCGACAACGCCAGGTCGCCGCGAGCCAGCCAGGTCATCACGTTCGACGAAGTGCCGCTCGGGCAGCAGCCGACCAGAATCACCCCGACGGCGATCTCTGGCGGCAGGTGGAATACCTGGCAGAGTAACCATGCCATGCCGGGCATGATCACGAAGTGGGCGACCACGCCCAGGGCCACGCGCCACGGATGGCGAGCGACTTCGGCGAAGTCTTCGAGCTTGAGGGTCAGGCCCATGCCGAACATCACCAGCCCCAGCAGCGGCACAATGGCGCCTTTCAAACCGATGAACCAGGCCGGCTGCAGAAACGCCACGATGGCGAAAATCAGTACCCAGTAAGCGAAGGTGTTGCCGACAAAACGACTCAATGCAGCGAGTGCGCGCATGGCCTGATCCTTGTTATGTGTTTAAAAGCGGGTAGGGCTTGGAACTTGGGTTGCCTGCAAAAAGATCGCAGCCTTCGGCAGCTCCTACATTTGAAATGCGATCCTTTGTAGGAGCTGCCGAAGGCTGCGATCTTTTCTTACCAGGCGCCGCCGATCAAGGCCGGCGCCCTAAGGCAATCAGATACCCTGTGGGGTCTCTTCACCACCCAACGCTTCAACCAGTGCTGGCAGGAAGTCGCCGAAGGTCAGCATCATCAGGGTGAAGCTGGCGTCCAGTTGGCCGAGTGCTTCGTCGCCACCGTCCTGCTCCGCCTGATCTTGCAGCAGGTCTTCGAACTTCAGGCGCTTGACCACCATTTTGTCGTCAAGCACGAACGACAGTTTGTCCTGCCAGGCCAGCGACAGTTGAGTGACCACTTTGCCGGTGCTCAGGTGCAGCTGGATTTCTTCGCTGGTCAGGTCCTGACGCTTGCAGCGCACGATGCCGCCGTCTTCGTGGGTGTCGCGCAGTTCGCACTCGTCCAGCACAAAGAAATCGTCTGCGGCTTTCTGAGTGGTAACCCACTCGGTCATGGTTGCGGTCGGCGACATCTTCACCGTCAGCGGACGTACCGGCAGCGAGCCGATCACTTCACGCAGGGTGGACAGCAGGTCTTCGGCACGTTTCGGGCTGGCCGAGTTCACCAGGATCAGGCCCTGTTTTGGCGCAATGGCGGCGAAGGTCGACGAGCGACGGATAAAGGCGCGAGGCAGGAAGGCCTGGATGATTTCATCCTTGATCTGATCGCGTTCCTTTTTATAGACCTTGCGCATTTGTTCGGCTTCGATCTCTTCGACCTTTTCCTTCACTGCGTCACGCACGACGCTGCCCGGCAGAATGCGTTCTTCTTTACGGGCGGCGATCAGCAGGAAGTCTCCGCTGACGTGTACCAGCGGTGCATCTTCGCCTTTGCCGAAGGGCGCGACGAAACCGTAGGTGGTCAACTCCTGGCTTGCACATGGACGCGCCAGTTTGGTGGCCAGTGCAGTTTCCAACGCCTCGGCATCAAAAGGCAGATCTTGGGTCAGGCGATAGATAAGCAGGTTTTTGAACCACATGGGGTGAGTCTCTCCTTTATACAAAGGGGGGCATTATTGTCTTCGCCGGGTCATAGGCCAACCCTTCTCTAAGCCTTTGGAAGGCCTGAGAAAATTATTTAAAAAAGTGCTTGCCAGAGGTTGGGTCGCTCCGTAGAATGCGCGCCACACCGAAGCGAAGGGTGATTAGCTCAGCTGGGAGAGCGTCTGCCTTACAAGCAGAATGTCGGCGGTTCGATCCCGTCATCACCCACCATTCGTTTCAAGTGTTTAGCGCAGCGGTAGTTCAGTCGGTTAGAATACCGGCCTGTCACGCCGGGGGTCGCGGGTTCGAGTCCCGTCCGCTGCGCCATATTCGGTAACCTGGACCACTGAACGCCAGGTCACCACGGAAAAACCCGCTGAGGCGGGTTTTTTTCTGTCTCAAGTTTGTACCTTGTTCCATCGGGTTGTGTCGTTTCACCGGTTTTCGGATTTTTTTGAAAAAAACTTCAATTAAATCAACACTTTACGAAAACTTGTGGCATAATGCGTCCCGTAACGAAGCGAAGGGTGATTAGCTCAGCTGGGAGAGCGTCTGCCTTACAAGCAGAATGTCGGCGGTTCGATCCCGTCATCACCCACCATTCGTTTCAAGCGTTTCGCGCAGCGGTAGTTCAGTCGGTTAGAATACCGGCCTGTCACGCCGGGGGTCGCGGGTTCGAGTCCCGTCCGCTGCGCCATATTCGGTATCTGGAACACTGAACGCCAGATCACCACAGAAAGCCCGCTTAATGCGGGCTTTTTGCTGTCTGGGATTTGGCTTTTTGCCGGACTCACTGAAGAAAGCGACCTGTTCGGGTCGCTTTTTTCGTTTCTGCCTTACTTATTGTTCGCCGTTGCGGCTGTGTCGGTAGTCGCTAACGGCCTCGTACACCGCTTTGCGCAACCGGTTGATTCCACCAATCGGCCGATGGGCTTCAAGGCCGAACCATGGATTGAACGACAGGTTGTCGCATTGCAGGTTCAGCGCCGGGGTGTCGAAATCCTGGGCGGGCAGCTTGATCCTGGCCACGGTTTCGAAGGGCGCGTCTCGTTCACGCCACTCGATGCTGGTGTCTTCGATCGGCATGTATTGGCCCGGATCCTGACGCTGGATCTGCAAAACGAAACAGGCCGGCACCCGATCAGTCGACAGCTGCTGGTTCAGCGCACTGCGCAGGAAGTTCGGCAGGTTTTGATTTTGCGTGGGCAGCGTGTAGGTCGGGCAGCTCTCCGGATCCGGTATCACCCGGAATTTGACGTTGGCCTCACCAAACTTGTACGGCGAAACCGAAAAGTAGGTGGTCTGGGTCGGGCTTGCCGGGGCAGGGGAGAGTGTCGCCAGCGCAATAAACAGATGACGAACCTGCCAGGTGCGCGGATCCCAAGCCGGGAAGAACGCCATTATCGTTTTGCCGTCAGCCTGAGCGGCCACATTCTGACGATACTCGGCGACATCGCTGACAAAGAAGTTCGGATGGTTGAACATCACGAAATCCTGCTCGTTGCGCCCTTGTCGATCACTCAGCAACTGTTTACCCGGCACATCGAACAACTTGATCGCCATGCCCCGGGCATCGCGGATGCTGTCGAACTGCGGATAGGCATTGCCGTTGGACAGACGCATCGTCGCTTGCCAGGTTTTGCCGGGTTCGCTGAACACGCCTTGGCGCAACGCCGTCGCCAGATCCGGCAGCACCTGAACCTCGGCCTTCACGCAACCATGGGCCTTGGCGTGAGCATCGCGCAGATAGCGAGTACTTTCGCGGTGTTGATCGACGATCCGCACCGCTGTCTGGATGATGTCCCGGGTCATCGCCGCTTCGCCGTCCGGAATCAGTTCTTCAGCCGATACCGGGCCGCGATGTTGCCAGGCGAGCCATGCCATGGTCAGCGCCCAGCCGAGGACCCCCAAACCCAACATCCAAAGCAGGGTTTTACCAAGGAAGGCACCCAGACGTAGCCAGAGCGTGATCAGCATGGGTCAATCCTTTTGACTGATGAGGTGGTCTGGCAATTGCGACTCCAGCGGGCCGCCCAACACTTTCAGGTATTCCAGCAGCGCCCAGCGCTCCTGCGGTTGCAGCAGGCGACCGATCACGCCATTACCGCGCTCGCCGTCGCGGAATTCGTGGCCGCTGTTGTGATTGCCGGTAATACGCGTGTCGAACACAAAACCGTTGGTGAAGGCTTCGGTGCGATAGCCCAGGTGTTTGGGATCGTATTCGAAGGTGCCCTTGTAGAACGTTGTTGCACGTTCATCCTGGGGCGAGAGCAGTTGATAAATGCTCGGCACCGAACCGTTGTGCAAAAACGGCGGCGTGGCCCAGACGCCCGCCAGCGGCCGGGCCTTATAGCTGCGTAATTCCTGGACGCCGATAGGCAAGCCGAAACCGTCCAGGTTCGGCCGCTCCGCCGGCGTCACATTGGCAGCGCGATAGGCCTGGTTCCCCACGAAAGCAGTGACGTAGGCCAGCCCCTTGGCCACTGACAACTGGCTCAAATCCAAGGGCTCCGTGGGTTTTGGATGCAATTGCACGTCCAGTTGCGCAAGCTCTGCCGGATCCCACTGCAGGGCTGTCAGATCGAAGCGGTGGTCGGCAATATTGTTGGCGGCGCCGGGGTCTGTGCCWATCACCTCCACGGGCAGTAAGTTCAGGTGGTGCACCGGTCTGCCGTCGCTTTGGGTGACGCGGGGGACGTGGCACCCAGCGCAGTTTTCCGCGAATAGTGCGCGGCCTTTTGCGGCCAACGGTTTGTCGATGGAGCCCAGCAAGGCTTCCGGCCAGACGGGCGGCTTGAGTCGTTGCAGGGTTTGTTCGATCCGGTGCAGATCGCGCACCCGGACGCTGGACGGGTAGCGATCGTCGCCCTTGAGGGGCTGCCCGCTGGCGTCGAAGAAATTCAGCGTGGCGCCGACACCCAGGGCCTCGCCGATGTTACGGGCCATCGGTTGCTGCGCCGAACCGTTCCACTGCACCCAGTCGAAGGTCCACATGTCCCACAGTTGCGGGTAGTCCACCGGCGCGTTGGCCACGCGGTAGTTGGCCGGCGAAATGGCGTCGCCGAAGCTGGCGTTGGCAATGCGCCCGAAGGCGTCGGTACGGCCGGGGCCTTCTTCGGTGGGGTAGAGCCCGCGATGGGTATCGTTCCAGGCCACTTTCAAGAAGGTATCGAGTGAGCTTTTGAAGTCCTGGCGTAGCTGTTGATGCCGGGCGTCATAGTCCTGGCCCAGGACATTGCGCGCGAAACGTTCGAATTTCCACGGGTTGTAGTAAGTCGAGGCGAGGCTGGCCACCAGTGCCTGGCCGAAACTGCCGCCGCGCAGGGTCGGGACGCTGGATGGCAACACATGCTGGGCCGAGCCACCGTCGATGCGCACGGCCTGGCCGTTGAAACGCAATTCGCCGGTGTGGCAGGCGGAACAGGTGATGTCCAGAAACTCTTCCTGGCTGCCCGGATTCTGATGACGGGCGAAACCGACGGGCAGGTTGCCAGGGTTGTCTGGCGTGGCTTTCTGGCTCGGATCGATCAGAAAACCAAAGCGTGCGAGGTATTCGGGGGCGGCGAATCGTTTTTGCGAGAACGGCAGTTCGAGCGCGTTGAACCAGTCATAGCGCAAGCCTTTGACCTGGGTGCCTTGGGGCGTGAAGTAGTAGGCCTGGCGGTCTGCGGCGCTCCATTGCTCCAGGTAATGCACCTGTTGCGCCGGTGACCAGGCCGGTAATTTCGGGTTGGCGACGTAGTACAGCACCACGGCGAGGCCCAGCCCCAGTAGTACTGCGATCAGAATCAGCAAGCGGATTATGAGGCGCACGATAAACATCCTTGTCAATTTGTAGCTCTCTTATGCCTCAGCTGATGAAGTGCGGCAAGAGGCCATTACGCCAAGGGCTGTGGGAACCGGCATCGGGGGCTGTGAGAGCCAGATGACAGAAGCTTCATCGTTCTAATCCCGAAATGCGTTTAAACACCTGAACTTATCGGAAGTTTCCTGCTCTCATGCCGGTAGCCATTGGTCGTGGCCGCCTGATAAGCTCGCGGCTTTACTCGATTGCCCTTTAGGCGCATGAACAAGGAAATAGCATGAAACAGCATCGGTTGGCGGCGGCGGTGGCCCTGGTTGGCCTGGTACTTGCGGGTTGTGATTCGCAGACCAGCGTAGAGCTGAAAACCCCGGCGCAAAAAGCTTCCTACGGCATTGGCCTGAACATGGGCAAAAGTCTGGCTCAGGAAGGCATGGATGATCTGGACTCCAAAGCCGTAGCCCAAGGCATCGAAGATGCCGTCGGCAAGAAAGAACAGAAACTGAAGGATGAGGAACTGGTTGAAGCCTTCGCAGCGCTGCAGAAGCGTGCCGAAGAGCGTTTGGCCAAGATGAGCGAAGAGTCGGCAGCCGCCGGCAAAAAATTCCTCGAAGAGAATGGCAAGAAAGCCGGTGTCGTCACCACGGCTTCCGGCCTGCAATACGAAGTGGTCAAGAAGGCCGATGGCGCACAGCCTAAGCCGACCGACGTAGTGACTGTTCACTACACCGGTAAACTGACCAACGGCACCGTTTTCGACAGCTCCGTCGAGCGCGGCAGCCCGATCGATCTGCCGGTCAGCGGTGTGATTCCGGGTTGGGTCGAAGGCCTGCAACTGATGCACGTTGGCGAGAAGTACAAACTGTACATCCCTAGCGACCTGGCTTACGGCGCCCAAAGCCCTAGCCCGGCGATTCCAGCCAACTCGGTGCTGGTATTCGACCTGGAGCTGCTGGGCATCAAGGATCCAGCCAAACAAGACGACGCCAAGTAATCCGCGTCTGCTCGAAAAAACAACGCCTCGCTTATGCGGGGCGTTGTTGCATCTGGGGTTTGGTGAAGGTAAACAAAGCGAACGGATGCGGTACGCTGCAGTCATAGCCAGTGAGAGTGCCCGAGCTAGACGGACCGGTGCGCCAAGTCAATGAAATCTTGGGTTTTTTTATGTGAGTAAAAAACGCCCGATCTGAGCAAGACCCTTGTGAAACGGGGCTTCCAGCGGTGAAATGCAGCTCTGTTCACAAGGTTATCCACAATTTGTGTGGATAACATTTCAGTGGGAGGAAAAGATGAAAATGCCCTGGAATTTCGCCCGCTTCCTGCCAATGGCCGGGCGCCTGCTCGCCCGTGGTCGTTTGCCGACCCTGCTGTTCGCGGTTGCCAGCAAAGGCGCGAGCCAAGGTAATCGTCTGGGCAAACTTAAAGACGATCTGCGCTTGTTACAGGCACTCTGCCTGGCCTACTGGCGTGGCGAGTACCGGGCCATCAGCCCGAAAGCGATGGTTTCGGTGGTGGCCGGCCTGATGTATTTCCTGAGCCCGGTGGATGCGATCCCGGATTTCATCCCGGTGTTCGGCATGCTCGACGACATTGCCGTCCTGGCCTGGCTGATGAAAGTCCTCGATGACGAACTCAACGCCTTCCGCGCCTGGCGCAAGCGTCAGGCGCCGGAAAAACTCGCAGTGGTTGAACGCCTGCCCGATACCCCGGAACAGCTGCAACTTCAGGGCCCGAAAAAAAACTGAACCGATTCAGGATCATCCATATTCATACCCCCCGCGACCTTGGCCGCTGTTAGGATTACACTTCTAAGGAAAAGTGCCGACTCGCTACGTGTCGTTGTCCTACGGGGTAGTCATGGATATTCAGATAATTACACGCGAAGGCGAACCAGAATATGCGGTTCTGCCATGGGCTCAGTATCAGGCTCTACTGAAAGCAGCAGGCATCAACGAACAACCACCGCGCGAAGCCACAGTGCGTCCCGCGGCCACATCAGACCAGACTCTTCCGGGTCTGGATCAACTACGCAGTTTGCGCGAAGGGAAGGGCATCGCCATTGAGGCGCTTGCCCGCACGGTAGGCATCAGCCCGTCATATCTCGCCTTGATCGAAAGCGGTGAGCGTCAACCCGACGCTGCTATTCGCCGCAGCCTCGCCTGGGAGTTGACGGTGCCAGGATGGAGGGATGAATCGTGAGCGTACGCATCAGTCGTCAACATTGGGATGGATTGCTGGGGGAACTGGATCAGGCGCGCCGTCAGCGCCATCTTCTGACTTATCGGGCATTGCTGGAGCGATTGCAGCTACCCACGCCCGCCATGCAAACCCTGACCGCCGCCCTTGAACACCTGGCCGCGCTGGACGCCAGGGCCGAGCAGCCGCTGCGCAGCTCGCTGGTGATCAGCCAGGGCGCCAGTCGCTTGCCGCGCACCGGCTTCTTCGAATGTGTCGAGCGCCTCGGACGCTTCTCCGGACCGTCCGACGGCGTGGCTGCCGCGTCCTGGCATGCCTCGGAAGTGGTGCGGGTGTTCGAATACGAGTACCCCGAGTCGGCAGAAGCCTGAGTGTTCCTACGACTCAAGGCGCGGGCCGGTTACTGGCTGGCCCGCCGGTTGTTCCACTGGTCGTGGTTTGTGCGCCAACCGCGCGGCTGGCGCTGGCTCGAGGGCCAGTTCGCGCGCATGGCCAACCTGGGCGATGTCGCCGCCCAGAGCTTCTACGGCCACATCCTGACCTTTCGCGGCGTCGGTCTTGGGGCTCGCGAGGAGGGTGTGCGATTACTGCGCCTGGCCGCGTTGGCGGGGGATGGCAAGGCGGCGTATCAGGTGGGCGTGATCTGCCTCGCGGGGACGCCGAGCAAGGCACCGGATCCGGTGGAAGCGGCGCGGTTTTGGCGTATTGCCTTGAAGGCCGGGCATCCGTTGGCTGAGATTAAGTTGAAAGAGTTGGCGAGTGACGATACTGCGCAGTGATTCGATGTCCTTCGATGAGCAAGCGTTGTGGGGGGGATCTAACGATGGTCAATTGTAAATTCTGTGGCGAGCTGCTTCGAAAAACGGCGGTGGGCCCGTTACCTATTGATCAACAACCCCGTTATAAACAACAGTCCCGGCTCCCTCCTTCTTAACCGTAAGCTTATTCCCCTCCGCCACGGCCTCAACCAACTCAGAACACCCATCCACCACCCGCGTTCCATCAACACGCTCAGCCTTGCTGTCAAAACTGAAAACATAAGTAGATGCCGGACAACCATTCCCTCCCTCTCCCGTGGAAACCACCACCACATATTTACTCGGCCCAAACGTATAAGCCTTTTCAATAGACACGTAACCGGTGTACTCAGCCTGCTCCACAATTGATTCCATGAGATTCACCACGCCAGCCCGCGATTGATAATTCAGAGCGGTCCCCATCTCCTTGGTCTCGGTAGTGAAAGGCCCTGCTCGCTCGGCACTCACGGGCAAGGTTTCATAGGCAACACCGGGAGGCGCAGGTGGTGCAGGCTGCGCGATTTGCGTCGTGGCGATGGGCTTTACAATGGGGCTTTGCAGGGGCTCAGGGATATCGCATTGGCCATTTTTGCAAATGAAATCCCCTTGGCAGTCGATATCTTCCGAGCACTGGTTCGTTTCTTCGAAGGTGCTCTGGTCAGCCTTGGCGTAGCTGACGACGGCCAGAGCCAGGAGGGTGCAGGCAAACAGACGCTTCATCTGTGAAGTCCTTTTCTTGGATGGTGGCCTGATGATAACTGCAAATCTTCGGGGATTGTCCCCTGGTTGCGTTCTTGCGAATCGCTTAGTGGCTCCTGGCATTCAGGAAAAAGGGATACGATCAATTTCGTGCTGACTCATTGCTCGCCAGTCGCTCGGGACAATGCCGTACTCGGCCTCTGCGCACTTCATGGTCTCCTCCAGAGTCAGCATGAGGTGGTCGTCTTCGATTTGCAGTGCCTGGTAGTCCTCGAAGCGGATTTCAAGATAAACCGGGGCGTCACCTTCGACCTCCAAGCCGAACAGCACGATGGCAGTGACCCAGGGGCGGGAGTTGTGGGTCTTACGGACATTTGCAAAAAGGGGTCGAGCGGTTGCAAATCGGAAAAAGGGACTGACTTTTTTGAGGGAAATAAATCAGTTCCCTTTTTGCTGCTTCGGGTCGGTCCGCATGACTTCAAAATTCCTCCAGTCCGTCRTGTTTTCGCAATGAAAGCATACGAGTCTTGTCGGAAGAAAATTGGGCATAACAGAGTTTTTCGGCACGCTAATGTGCTGTTTAGTGCTTATGAGTGACTGCATTTAGCCGATTGCATCCAGGGGCACGAGCGCTGTCGATCAATATGTCCCTCTTTACTTACAGGTCATTCTGCAATACGGGCTACGCTGTCGCTGCGGATGAGTCCTGCCGCGGCTAAGTTCCGGAGCTTTTGCGCCAGTGTTTCTCGCTCGGCCTTTGAGGTGACCGGATCGACGATTTGATATTGGCGATCGCACCACATCCCAACCTGACGTAGCCAAAAAGCCTGTGCACCTGTTTCAGTGCTCAGCCGCCCCAGTAGGTACGCCACCTGCTGCCAACCCGGCCTCAATTGAAGTATCGCTTGGCGGCGTGCCGTCGACAGTTCATGCCAATCCCGATCTAATTTGTCGCCTGATCCAGGGGTCACAGATTTCCAAGGTTGCTTGTTCAGTTGAGCGACTGCGGCGTAAAACACTTTGTCTGATGGGTCGTCAAGCGCCCTCAGCAACTCGGTCAATTGGTTGTCGCCAAGCAGGCGTATGGCCGCTTGCCGCACGGAGGAATAGTGAGAGCGCATCGCTTCTGTTAGCCACCGCTTGTCCAGAGGGACTTTAAGTTCGGTTGCCAAGCCAATAATACCGAGCCAATCCTGTTTCCGTGGTGGAAAGCCCAGATTCAATTTCTCCGTCAGGATGGCGCTTGCATCGACGTTATGGCGTACTGCTGCCCAGCGCGCCAAACTACGGATCGAGGTCGATGCATCCAGCAAGGCCTGGCGCAACAATGGCTTCGGATCGTCGACCAACGGCAGTAGGGCGCGCAGCACRCAAACACGCACTTTGGCGCCGGGTCGTGATAGGGCTTCAAGTAACAGTGGTGATGCTTGCGCAGCTGGTAAATCTTGACATGCTGACACGGCAGCTAACCGTACGGTCAGCTCGCGATGGGCCAGGGCGTCCCTTAAAAGCGTCTCCGGCGCTGAGTCCTTTTCCAGCAATAGCGCAAACAGATAGCGCGCAGCTTTACCTTGTTGCGAAAGGAAATTGGCGTAGACCTCAGTCTTGATCTCGGGTGACTGCAGTACAGAGCGAGCGGCCATGAGCGTGGGACCATGATCGGCTCTTCGGCGCGCGGCCAACGCTATGAGAGGTTCCAGCGCGAACAATAGCGCCTGAGCCTGGGATGGAGTCATATAGTGATTCAGCCCCTCCAACGCTAGATCGCGAATCTGGGGTACCCAGTCGTTCAAACGCTGTATCAAAGCTACTAACGCTTCAGGAGAAGGATTATTGCACAGCCCCCTGACAGCGACTTCTCGAATGAAGCCGTTGTAGTGAGTACTGACCTCTATCCATTTTCCATTGTCCTCTGCATTCCCTAGCAGTTCCAACGCTTCGTTTCGCCGCTGTTCCGCCAATGAGGAAGCCGGCATTTGCTGGTTCTTCAGTCTACCCAGCCATTCCCTTATTAAGTTCATTTTTTAATCCTTTTAATGCTCGTGCGGGCTGTCTTGTTAACACTTTAACCAATTTCTCAGGTCGACTGCATTCAGTTGGAAAGGATGCTTCCGGCCGATTTCTGCCTGTCGTGAAGGGGGCAGTCGACCCAAACCTGTCATCTGAATTGCGTTCATTGACATGCACGTCAGCCGCCACGCTTAAAATCGTGCCGATGATTTACTGATCTCAGACACAGGCTGATCGGTTGGGTAAGCTGGGAGGTTACGGTCGCACCGCTAGTGGAATCTGACAGGATAAGTGGATTCAGGTGCGTGGGGGATTTTTGTTTACCTTATGAGGCACCATGGACTCTTCTTTTGACGAATTGATCGACAGGGCGATGTATCTGGGCGTACATCAAGTTGCATACCCAATTGATATCTTAGGTACTGCTAGGTTGTTAGCAGAGCACGCATCCGACGATGCGGACTTTGAAAAGATACTTTCACTGGTTTCAGACCCAGAGAACCATTTTACTCGCTGGGCCGCCATACGAGCCATTGTGATCCTGGGGCCTGCATCGGTGGCCAAAGCCCGCGAAACGCTGAGCGTCCGGATGACGCTTGAGGATTTTCCTCTCGCCCGACAAGAACTACACAATGCGCTGGCTTCGACGACAGGGTGATGCGGTCACCCTGAAAACGGGATTAGCTGTCAGCGACTATGCTATATGGGGCCCTTGAGACAATGAGTCTCCTTTTTTCGCAGACTATTATACTGGCGGAAAATCTTCATACGATTTTGGGAAGTATCCCCAAATTCTCAGAACGTCGGCGCGCACGTCAAACTCGAAGCCAATTTGTGCGACCACCTTCGATATTTCGTCTGTATGGTCAATGGTTGTACTTGCAAGCAGCCTTCCTTTTGAGGGGGCGGCTTCTGACAAGCCAATGTCGAACCATTCGACGGACGCAAATGGAAACGGCAGATGGTAAAACCACTCGACATCCCACCCTGAGACATATCCAGTGACGGACTTGGATCGGTAAGACGGACGCCAACCCTGACACTGGCGGAAATGGTTGATCAGCTCATCCCACTTGGTATTGTTCGATGCACTTGCCAAGTTTCTCGTAGCTATGGCAGCATGGATTTTCTTCCGTATTGCATCATCATGGCCCGCACCGGACCTCGGTAGCTCGCTCATATTCAGTTCTATCGATTTTTTAGTCTATGGAAAAGGGGACTGATATATTTTTAAGGAAATAAATCAGTCCCCTTTGTCATGCTTTGTCATGGTCAATTATAAATTCTGTGGCGAGCTGCTTTCGCCTGTGGATTCAGCCGGTCGATGCAAGCCCGCTTCCAGCCCAAAAGCGATAAACTCTCAATTTGTGAAAGCTAACCTCTAAGGGTACGCATTATTTCCTGGACCACCGGCTTCGTGTATTTCTCACTCGGGTCAGTCTCCGGAGGGTCGTTACTGCGGATCCATTCACCTTGATCGAATGCTTGGTAAAGCGAGAAAGCGGGCTGAGGCATTTCGTTAGTCATGCCCACTTCAATCACGGCATTTATGATCCCGTTCATGACGCCGTCGCAAAAATCATAGATCAAAGATCCCTGTAGATAGCCTTCCGCAACCGTGACGGACAGCTCGTTCAGCACATCTTGCGGTGCTACATCAAACTTCTCGCAAGTGGCGGCAAGATTACTCAGCGTTAAACCGTCTGCTTCAGCTTTCACCGAAAGCTCCTTGAGTTCATTCTTCGGTAACACCCTGATCATGAGCTTCTTCCGGTTAGGTGCGACGGTAACGCTTGCATCACTCATAAGGCTTTCCGGCCAACAGGATGGCCGCACAGCGCTGCCACACGTTCAATACCATGCTGCAATATGGCTTCATGGACGGTCAACTTCGGCTACAGGCAATGTTCGCTTCGGGTCGGTCCGCATGACTTCAAAATTCCTCCAGTCCGTCATATTTTCGCAATGAAAGCATACGAGTCTTGTCGGCAGAAAATAGGGCATTACAGAATGTTTCGGCACGATAATGTGCTGTTTTAATTATGGAAAATGGATTTTAAGGACAGCCGATGTCGATGTCTTGTCAGATCATGGATAAATCTGAGAGTGGTGGATGCGGGTGCAAGATCCAGAAGATTCTGTTGCAAACTGCAACAGCCAATACGGTTTCGGATGACAAGGTGGTAT
>NZ_JBFTML010000014.1:0-59441 GCF_056396925.1 Pseudomonas sp. 05N433
GAGCAAATCCTGGACGATACGGAAAGTGAAGCCCACCAGTACGCCAGTGAAGACCCGCTGACCGAGGGTCACCGACCGCAGCGGACCGAAGATGAAGGAAATCGCCATCAACACCAATGCAGCGGTCACCAGCGGCTGCAACACCTTTACCCAAAACGCCAGCCAGTAACGACCGTTGCTCAGGCCCTGGTCAGCCAGGTAGTGGATGTAATTCCACAGACCGCTGATCGACAACGACTCGGGCGCCATCACCACGGTACTCAGCAGTTGCGGGCTCAGGGCTATTTCCCAGCGCTCCACAGGGGCAGTCACCACTTCGGTACTTTTGTCATGGAACAGCGTGGTCGTGACATCGGTCAGTTGCCAGTGATCGGTATCGAATTCCGCACGTTTGGCGAAGCTCGAAGACAGCATGTGGCGTTGATCGTCAAAACGATAACGGGTCACGCCGTACAGCAGACCGTTGGGTTGCACGGAGTTGACGTGAATGAACTCATCACCCTGACG
This sequence comes from Pseudomonas sp. 05N433, assembly GCF_056396925.1. Classification (NCBI taxonomy): domain Bacteria; kingdom Pseudomonadati; phylum Pseudomonadota; class Gammaproteobacteria; order Pseudomonadales; family Pseudomonadaceae; genus Pseudomonas; species Pseudomonas sp. 05N433. Next base: position 508 of record NZ_JBFTML010000014.1, read on the forward strand.
GTGCCACAAACCGTGCTTGGCGCTTTGCGCATCGCCACTGCCCTGGGCCAGCGAGCGGTTGGCTTGAGCGGTGATTTCCGTGGCCGGCGCGACGTACTCGCCAATTACCAGCCCTACCACCATCAGGATCAGCATCGGCTTCATCACGGCCCAGACGATCCGACCGATGGACACACCGGCGGCACGCATGATGGTCAGCTCGCTGTGACTGGCCAGACTGCCGAGGCCAATCAGGCAACCGATCAGCGCCGCCATCGGCAACATGTCGTACAGGCGGCGCGGCGCGGTCAGCAACACGTAACTCAGTACATCCATCAACGTGTAGGTATCGCTGACGTCGCTCATCTCATCGATGAAGGCGAACAGCGTTGCCAAGCCCAGAATGATCCCAAGCACCGCCAGGATCGCGATGAACACGCTGCTACCGATGTAGCGATCGAGCTTATCCACGGGCCACCTCCAGCGCGCTGCGGCGACTCGCCATCTTCAAGCTCAGCGACTCCCAATACAGCAAGCCAAGACCGATGGCCAGGAAGATTGCATGCACCCACCACAAGCCCAACACCGGCGGGATCTTGCCCTTTTCAAGGGCGCCGCGAGCGGCAATCAGGATGGTCAGGTAAGCCATATAAAGAAGAATCGCCGGCAGCAGCTTGAGGAAACGGCCCTGGCGCGGGTTGACCCGCGACAGCGGCACCGCCATCAGGGTCACGATGAAGACCAGCAACGGCAGGGACAGGCGCCATTGCAGTTCGGTACGCGAGCGGATGTCGTCGCTGCTCAGCAAGGAACTGGTGGTCATCGCATCGCGGTCGGTCACTTCGTCGCTGACGTCCGGCTTGGCCAGCAATACGCCGTACTCGTCGTACTTGATGGCGCGGTAGTCGGCCTGACCCGGATTACCGTCGTAGCGGTAGCCGTTGTCGAGGATCAGGTAACGGTTGCCATCGGGCCTGATTTCCTGATGGCCCTTCTCGGCTACCAGTACGGAAATCCCCCGATCCTTGTTGTCGGAACTGACATTCTTTTGCGAAATGAACACGCCGCCCAGATTGATGCGGTCATCCGACAGTTGCTCGGTGTAGGTCACCCGAGTGCCGTCGCGCAAGGCCTGGAAGCGACCCGGCTCGAGGGTGTCGAACTCGGTCAGTGCATCCTGCTTGTTCAACAGCAGCTGGAACTGGTTGGCACCTTGCGGTGCCAGGCTCAGGCTCAGCCACGCCACGATCAGGGCAACCAGGGTGGCCGGAAAAAGAGTCATGGCGAACAGACGCTGCTGGCTCATGCCAGTAGCAGACAACACGGTCATTTCGCTTTCGAGGTACAGACGACCGTAGGCCAGCAAGATCCCGAGAAACAGCCCCAAAGGCAGAATCAGCTGCAGGAAGCCCGGCAGGCGATAGCCCATGATCAGGAACAGCGAACCTGGATCCAGGAGCCCAGAGGCCGCCTGGGCGAGGTATTTGATGAAGCGTCCGCTCATGATGATGACCAGCAGCACGGCGCTGACGGCGCTCAAGGTCAACAGGACTTCGCGGGATAGATAACGGAAGACAATCAAACCAGACACTCCAGGGTTGTCAGGCTAAGCGGCCAAACAAACAAACGTATCAGCCGGCCCGCAGGGCAGGGCCGCCGAAAAAGATGGCGCATTATCCTGTGATTGAGTGCGCCTGTCACTGCGCATGCTCAAGCAAGCACCTGAACCGCTGAAGTTCGCATATCCGAGGGTTGTCAGGCGCAGGCAGCGAGGTTCAAACTGCGGCCTTTGTCGCTGGCAACACACCGGCGCCTTTCTACTTATAGGCAAGCCTCTGCGCGTCGCGCAGTTTGACCATTAATTCAGGGACCCGGACATGGAACTGGTTGTAAAAAGCGTTAGCCCGGAAACGTTGAAGACCGCCACGTTGGTAGTCTCCGTCCGCGAAGGCCGCAAGCTCGGCACCGTTGCCAAACAACTCGACGAACTGAGCGGCGGCGCTATCAGCGCAGTGCTCAAGCGCGGCGACCTGGCCGGCAAAGTCGGCCAAAGCCTGTTGCTGCACAGCCTGCCCAACCTCAAGGCCGAACGCGTGCTGCTGGTGGGCGTGGGCAAGGATGAAGAACTGGGCGATCGCCCGTTCCGCAAAATCATCGCCGGCATCCTCAATACCCTGAAAGGCCTGGGCGGCAGCGATGCAGTGCTGGCCCTGGACGAAGTGGTGGTCAAGGGCCGTGACAGCTATGGCAAGACCCGCCTGCTGGCCGAAACACTGGTGGACGGCGAGTACATCTTCGAACAGTTCAAGAGCCAGAAAGCCGACCCGCGCTCCCTGAAGAAAGTCACTCTGGTGACCATCAAGGCGGCACAGGCTGAAGTCGAACGCGCCGTGGCCCACGCCACCGCGATCGCCAACGGCATGGCCTTCACCCGTGACCTGGGCAACCTGCCGCCGAACATCTGCCACCCGACATTCCTTGGTGAACAAGCCAAGAACCTGGGCAAAGAGTTCAAAAGCCTGAAGGTCGAAGTCCTCGATGAGAAGAAGATCRAGGACCTGGGCATGGGTTCGTTCTACGCCGTTGGCCAGGGCAGCGCCCAGCCACCGCGCCTGATCGTCATGCAATACAACGGCGGCAAGAAATCCGAGAAGCCGTACGCCCTCGTCGGCAAAGGCATCACCTTCGACACCGGCGGCATCAGCCTCAAGCCAGGCRCCGGCATGGATGAGATGAAGTACGACATGGGCGGCGCCGCCAGCGTGTTCGGCACCCTGCGTGCCGTGCTTGAGCTGAAACTGCCGATCAACCTGGTGTGCATCCTGGCCTGCGCCGAGAACATGCCGAGCGGCAACGCTTCGCGTCCGGGCGACATCGTCACCACCATGAGCGGCCAGACAGTTGAAATCCTCAATACCGACGCCGAAGGCCGTCTGGTGCTGTGCGATGCCCTGACCTACTCCGAACGCTTCAAGCCGCAAGCGGTGATCGACATCGCCACCCTGACCGGTGCTTGTGTCGTGGCACTGGGCGCCCACACCTCGGGCCTGCTGGGCAACAACGACGAACTGATCGGCCAGCTGCTGAGCGCCGGCCAAGCCGCCGACGACCGCGCCTGGCAACTGCCGCTGTTCGATGAGTATCAAGAGCAGCTGGACAGCCCGTTCGCCGACATCGCCAACATCGGCGGCCCGAAAGCCGGCACCATCACCGCCGCCTGCTTCCTGTCGCGCTTCACCAAGAACCTGAACTGGGCACACCTGGACATCGCCGGCACAGCCTGGACCAGCGGCGGCAAGGACAAGGGCGCCACTGGCCGTCCGGTTCCCCTGCTGACCCAATACCTGCTGGACCGCGCCAAAGCCTGAAACCGATGACTTGCAGCGGCGTCACTCTCGGGTGACGCCGCTTGCAACTCAGGAACCGCAATGACCAAAGTCGACTTCTATATCCTGCCCAGCGCCGATCCTTCGGCGCGGCTGGATTTCGCCTGCAAGCTCACCGAAAAAGCCTGGCGCATGGGCCACCGCATTTACCTGCATTGCAGCGATGCCGCCCAGCGTGATGCGCTCGATGCGCGGTTGTGGGCGTTCAAGGGCGAAAGCTTCGTGCCCCACGGCCCTGCCGAAAGCGAGCCGGACGGTTTGATTGTGTTGGGTCTTGGCGATGACTGCGGTCAGCATCAGGATCTGCTGGTCAATCTCGACCTGAAAGTCCCGGCCTTTGCCAGACAATTCGCCCGCGTGGCGGAAGTGGTGGTGGAAGACCCGGCGATTCGTGCGGCTGCGCGGGAGAGTTTTCGTTTCTACCGCGAACAGGGCTATCCTCTGCAAGATCACCGTTTACAGCGACTCTGAGCATTCCGATGGACACTCCAAAACCACCGCAAAAGTCCGTGCACCTGCTGGAAGACCTTGAGTCGATCCGCCAACTGCTCGGCGATGACAACCTGCAACCGCCGTTGCTGACCGACGCCGTCATTGAAGGCGACCAGGAACAGATTCCCATGCTGTTCGACACCGTCGGCCATGCGCCCCAGGTCGAACCGCCACCACCCGCCCCGGCCGCCCAGCCGGCCCCTGCCGCCAACAAGGGCCCCGATGCCCTGTTGCACCTGGATAGCGAGCTGCGCGCCGCCGCGCAATTGATCATGCAAGACGTGATCGACGACTTCGCCCCGCACATCGAAACCGAAATCAAACGCCGCCTTGATGCACGGATGGAACGGTTGCTTAGCCAGTACGAGTAACCTTGAGCCGAGCGGGCTTCTGTGGCGAGGGAGCTTGCTCCCGCTCGGCTGCGAAGCAGCCGCAAAACCCGAACACTCGGTGTACCTGATACACCTGACTTGATGGTCCGGGGCCGCTTCGCGCCCCAACGGGAGCAAGCTCCCTCGCCACGAGTCCCTTTCACAATTTGATCTGCGCCCTGTCCGCCCCTGCTCGCCCTACGCCCCGTGCCCCGCTATACTTCCCGGCTTTTCCTGAATAAATGCCAATAGGGTCCCGCCGCGCATGGATAAGACCTACCAGCCGCACGCCATTGAAACTTCCTGGTACAACACCTGGGAGTCCGAGAACTACTTCGCCCCTCAAGGCGAGGGCGAGTCCTACACCATCATGATCCCGCCGCCGAACGTCACCGGCAGCCTGCACATGGGTCACGGCTTCAACAACGCGATCATGGACGCCCTGATCCGTTTCCGCCGCATGCAGGGTCGCAACACCCTGTGGCAGCCAGGCACCGACCACGCCGGTATCGCCACGCAAATGCTGGTGGAGCGTCAACTCGAAGCTCAGGGCCAGAATCGTCACGATCTGGGCCGTGAGAAATTCCTCGAGAAAGTCTGGGAATGGAAGGATCAGTCCGGCGGCAACATCAGCCGTCAGATCCGCCGCCTCGGCTCGTCCGTGGATTGGAGCCGTGAGCGCTTCACCATGGACGACGGCCTCTCGGAGGCGGTGAAAGAAGCCTTCGTGCGCCTGCACGAGGACGGTCTGATCTATCGCGGCAAGCGTCTGGTCAACTGGGACACCAAGCTGCACACGGCGATTTCCGACCTTGAAGTGGAAAACCACGACGAGAAAGGTTTCCTGTGGAACCTGAAGTACCCGCTGGCCGATGGCGCCAAAACCGCTGAAGGCAACGACTACCTGATCGTCGCGACCACGCGTCCGGAAACCATGCTCGGCGACGCCGCCGTGGCCGTTAACCCGAACGATGAACGCTACAAAGCCCTGATCGGCAAATTTGTCGAGCTGCCGCTGGTTGGCCGCCGCATCCCGATCATCGCCGACGATTACTGCGACCCTGAATTCGGCACCGGCTGCGTGAAAATCACCCCGGCCCACGATTTCAACGACTACGAAGTCGGCAAGCGCCACAACCTGCCGCTGCTGAACATCTTCGACAAAAACGCCCATGTGCTGCCTGCGGCCCAGGTGTTCAATCTCGACGGCACACTGAACGAGAGCATCGACGGCAAGATCCCGGCCGAATACGCCGGCCTCGACCGCTTCGAAGCGCGCAAGCAGATCGTGGCAGCGTTCGAAGCCGCCGGCCTGCTGGTCAGCGTCGACGACCACGCCCTGAAAGTGCCTAAAGGCGACCGCTCCGGCACCATCATCGAGCCGTGGCTGACCGACCAGTGGTACGTGTCCACCAAGCCATTGGCCGAGCCGGCCATCGCCGCGGTTGAAGACGGCCGCATTCAGTTCGTGCCAAAGCAGTACGAAAACATGTACTTCTCGTGGATGCGCGATATCCAGGACTGGTGCATCAGCCGTCAGCTGTGGTGGGGCCACCGGATTCCGGCCTGGTACGACGAGTCGGGCAAGGTCTATGTCGGTCGCGACGAAGCCGAAGTGCGTGCCAAGCACAACCTCGGGCCGGACGTTGCGCTGCAACAAGACAACGACGTTCTGGATACCTGGTTCAGTTCGGGCCTGTGGACCTTCTCCACCCTGGGCTGGCCGGAACAGACCGAATTCCTTAAGAAATTCCACTCCACCGACGTGCTGGTGACCGGTTTCGACATCATTTTCTTCTGGGTTGCCCGGATGATCATGCTCACCATGCACTTGGTGAAAAATGAAGACGGCACGCCGCAGGTTCCATTCAAGACCGTGTATGTGCACGGTCTGGTACGTGATGGCCAGGGCCAGAAGATGTCCAAGTCCAAGGGTAACGTCCTGGACCCGCTGGACATCATTGACGGTATCGAACTGGAAGATCTGGTGCAGAAACGCACCTCCGGCATGATGCAGCCGAAACTGGCGAAGAAGATCGAGAAGCAGACCCGCGACGAGTTCGCCGACGGCATCGCCAGCTACGGCACCGACGCCCTGCGCTTCACGTTCTGCTCGCTGGCGTCCACCGGTCGCGACATCAAGTTCGACATGGGCCGCGTCGAAGGCTACCGCAACTTCTGCAACAAGATCTGGAACGCCGCGCGCTACGTGTTGGACAAAGGCGAAGACTGCGGCCAGAACGGCGAAGCCTATGAGCTGTCCCTGGCGGATCGCTGGATCATCTCGCAGTTGCAACGCACTGAAGCCGAAGTGACCCGTCAGCTCGATCAGTTCCGTTTCGACCTGGCGGCACAAGCCTTGTACGAGTTCATCTGGAACCAGTATTGCGACTGGTACCTGGAACTGTCCAAGCCTGTGCTGTGGGACGAAAACGCGCCGGTCGAGCGTCAGCGCGGCACCCGTCGCACCCTGGTTCGAGTGCTGGAAGTCGCTTTGCGCCTGGCTCACCCGTTCATGCCATTCATCACCGAAGAAATCTGGCAGCGCGTCGCACCGCTCGCCGGTATTCAAGGCAAGACGATCATGTTGCAACCTTGGCCAGTGGCCGTTGAGGCACGCATCGACCAGGCTGCCGAAGACGATATCGAATGGCTCAAGGGTCTGATGCTCGGCACGCGTAACATTCGTGGCGAGATGAACATCGGTCCAGGCAAGCCGCTGAACCTGTTCCTGAAAAACGTCAGCGCCGAAGATCAGCGTCGACTCACCGAGAACGAAGCTCTGCTGAAGAAGCTGGCGCGTCTGGAATCGATCACTGTTCTGAAGGCAGGCGAAGAAGCTCCACTGTCCGCCACCGCACTGGTTGGCGAGATGGAAGTGCTGGTGCCGATGGCCGGCCTGATCGACAAGGACGCCGAACTGGCGCGCCTGGACAAGGAAATCCTGCGTTTGCAGGGCGAAGTTCAGCGCGTCGGCGGCAAGCTGTCCAACGCCGGTTTCGTCGACAAGGCCCCGGCCGAAGTCATCGAGAAGGAACGCGCCAAACTGGCTGAAGCTGAACAGGCTTTGGGCAAGCTGGCGGAGCAACATGCGCGGATTGCCAGTTTGTAACGGCACATCGCAATAAAACAGGGAGGCCCCAGCGGCCTCCCTTTTTTATGCCCGCCACATACTCCCAAACACCCGCTGCCACAGGGACATGCAGCGATCTTCACAATTGGGTGAGCAGCAGCTGGATGTGGGACAATACCCGCCACTTTTAGCCATACCCGAATCGACCTCGCCCATGACCGCCCCCAGCACACCCAAACCTGCGCGCAAAAAGCCTAAACCCGCGACCCCGGCCAAAGCCGTGGAGCCACGCGAGAAGGCCAGCCTGCACCCGCGCAATCGCCATCAGGGTCGTTACGACTTCCCGGCGCTGATCAAGAGCACGCCGGAACTGGCGAAGTTCGTGATCATCAATCCGTACGGCAAGGAGAGCATCGACTTCGCCAGCCCGGACGCGGTGCGAGTGTTCAACCGGGCGCTGCTCAAGGCGTTCTATGGCATCGCCCATTGGGACATCCCGGCCGACTACCTGTGCCCGCCGGTTCCGGGCCGTGCCGACTACGTGCACTTCCTGGCCGACCTGCTGGCCAGCGTCAACGACGGCGAGATCCCTCGCGGCGCGCCGGTCAAGGTGCTCGATATCGGCATGGGCGCCAACTGCGTCTATCCGCTGATCGGCTACAGCGACTACCGTTGGCACTTCCTCGGCTCGGAAATCGACCCGATAGCCGTAGCCTCAGCCAAAGCCATCGTGCAGTCCAACGGGCTGAACAAAGCCATCCAGCTTCGCCAGCAAACTAATCCCAAGCACATTCTGTTGGGCTTGCTCGAACCCGGCGAACGCTTTGACCTGACGATGTGCAACCCGCCGTTCCACGCCTCGATGGACGAGGCGACCAAGGGTAGCGTGCGTAAATGGCGCGCGCTGGGCCGCGCCGACCCAAAACGCAAACTGCCGGTGCTGAACTTTGGCGGGCAATCGGCCGAACTGTGGTGTGAAGGTGGCGAGGCACGGTTTGTGACGCAACTAATCGCCGAGAGCGCGCACTTTCAACACAAAGTGCTTTGGTTCAGCACCCTGGTCTCGAAAGCCTCGAACCTGCCGGCGATCCAGACGGCGCTGAAAAAGGCCGGCGTATTGGAAAGCCAGGTCGTGGAAATGTCCCAAGGGCAGAAGCAAAGTCGCTTCGTCGCCTGGACCTTCCAGACCAAATCCGAGCAACAGGTCTGGCGCGAGCGCTGGGCCCGCAAAAGCTGAGTAACAACCGAGACAGCGATTGAGCCTGATCAATCGTTGAATCGCAGACACAAAAAAACCGTGCCCGGATTGCTCCGGAGCACGGTTTTTTTAACAAGTCTTACTTGTTGACAGCGTCGGTCAGGCCTTTGGCCACAACCAGCTTGATCACTTTCTTGGCAGCGATTTCGATGGCAGCGCCAGTCGAAGGGTTGCGGCCGGTACGGGCAGGACGCTCAGTCACTTTCAGCTTGCCGATACCTGGCAGAGTGATTTCGCCGCCGTTTTCCAGCTGATCGGCAACGATTTGGCCCAGTTGGTCCAGAGCGTTACGCGCGGTGGTTTTTGGCGCGTCGATAGCTTCAGCGATGTCGGCGATCAGTTGGTCTTTAGTAAGAGCCATTGTAGTGTTCCTTCCCTATCAAATTCATATGGATTGCAGAGTGCAGTGTCAGCCATCGAGCCCGATCTTCTGGATCTGGCACCCTCGGCCATAACCACGACGAGTCGGGGTTATAGATACCGAAATCAGGGTTTGGTTCGACCTGACAAATGCTGAATGCACGCTTAACGCAGTGACTTCGCGTAAGACCGGGCAAAACTAGCACAGAGACGGGGAAATATCCGCCTCTAGCTACCCATTTGGTCAGCTTTATTGCTCTAAATCGGGAAAAAATCACATCAGGGTCGCCGGAGAGCTTCGAATTGCCCTTCGGACCACGCCAAAACCAGTGGTTGCGGTACACTGGGCGCTTTTTCGGGGGAGCACGCCCTCCTCTCTCCAATCAGCCGAGAAGCCCATGCCGATCCGTCATTGCATCGTCCACCTGATCGACAAAAAACCCGACGGCACACCCGCAGTTCTTCACGCCCGCGACTCTGAACTGGCTGAGTCCGCGGCCATCGAGAACATGCTCGCCGACTTGAACGAAAGCTATAACGCCAAACAGGGCAAAGCCTGGGGGCTGTTCCATCCGGAGTCCGGCGCGTTTCCATTCAGCGGCTGGCTGAAGGAATACCTCGACGGTGGTCGTGATTTCACGGCCTTCAGCCGGGTGGCGGTCGAACATCTGCAAAAGCTGATGGAAGAATCCAACCTCTCGGTCGGTGGCCATGTGCTGTTTGCGCATTACCAGCAAGGCATGACCGATTACCTGGCCATCGCCCTGCTGCACCACAGCGAAGGCGTGGCGGTGACCGATCAGCTGGACGTGACCCCTTCGCGACATCTGGACCTTGGCCAGTTGCACCTGGCGGCGCGGATAAACGTCTCCGAGTGGCAGAACAACAAGCAGTCCAAGCAGTACATCTCGTTCATCAAAGGCAAGAACGGCAAAAAGGTTTCGGAGTACTTCCGCGACTTCATCGGCTGCCAGGAAGGCGTCGACGGCCCCGGTGAAACCCGCACTCTGCTCAAGGCGTTCAGTGACTTCGTCGAAAGCGAAGACCTGCCGGAAGAGTCCGCGCGTGAGAAGACCAAGACCCTGGTGGATTACGCCAGCAGCCAGGCCAAAATGGGCGAGCCCATGGGCCTGGAAGAGTTGTCCGGACTGATCGACGAAGATCGCCCGAAAGCCTTCTACGATCACATCCGCAACAAGGACTACGGCCTGTCCCCGGAGATCCCGGCGGACAAGCGTACCCTGAACCAGTTCCGCCGCTTCACCGGTCGCGCCGAAGGCCTGTCGATCAGCTTCGAAGCGCACCTGTTGGGTTCGAAGATCGAATACGACGAGGAGGCCGGCACGCTGATCATCAAAGGCCTGCCGACCCAACTGACCGACCAGCTCAAGCGACGCAACTGATGCTCGGTGGCGTGTTGAAAAAATTCCTGCTGATCCTGCTGATGGTTGTGGTTTACCAGAACTGGGGCAAGATCGAGCGGGTGCTTCACCCCTCGCAGGTGGTGTCCGAGCAGACCCAGGCCAAGGCCAACGTCGTGCTCTACGCCACTGACTGGTGCGGCTACTGCAAGCTGACCCGGCGCTTCCTCGATCAGAAAGGCATTCCGTACAAGGAATTCGATATCGAGAAGGATGCCGTGGCGCGCAAAGCCTATGAGGCACTCGGCGGACGCGGGATTCCGATCATCGATGTGAATGGAACGTTGATTCGCGGGTATGACCCGGACCAGGTGCTTGCGGCGCTGAAATAACCATCAGCTTCAAACAATCCTGTGGCGAGGGGGCTTGCCCCCGTTCGGCTGCGCAGCAGTCGCAATTTCCCGTGGATACGGTTTTCTCATCGAAATCCTGGGGGCGCTTCGCGACCCAACGGGGGCAAGCCCCCTCGCCACAGGTGCGTACGTCAGCAAGCCTCTATGCGAAACCCGAACCGCGGAAAGTGCACATGCACCACACCGGCCCGCTCGTCTTCACGGCGCAGAATCAACTCTTCGCTGCCGGCAAACATCAACTCACCCGCCACCGGATCAACCCCGTAATCAGTCGCCGCGATTACCACCTGCTGGCCAACCTCGAACCCGTTCGGCTCATCGAACTGCTCATCCGGCAACGGGGCCGGTGTGGCATTGCGGGCAATCTCTAGCGCTTGCTCGGCCGTCATCTCGCTGAACGCGCCATGACCAAAACCCATCACGCGGCCAAACCACGCCGAAACGGCCGGATAAGCATCCACCAACGGTGACGTCACGTGCGTCGCCTTGAGGAACCACAGCGAGTGAGCCAGGGCAAAGTCGGCAATCGACGGTTCGCCGAACAGGAAGTCCCCCTGCTCACGCTCAAGCTGCTGCTCCAGACGCGCCATGATCGTTGGCCACTGATGCTTTGCCTGCTCGGCCGACAACCGAGTGGCACTGCCACCGCTGAACAAGCCGGAGCGATCGGCCAGAAATGCCTTGATCGCTTCCGGCGACAATTTGCCGAAGCGCACCGCTACCGATTCTGGCTGGAACACCAGGCTGACTGCATGCTGGAACACCACCGAATCGGCCCACGCCGCAAAGGTCGCCGTGACCATTTCCTGGCCTTCCGGGAAAAACGCTGGTGAAGCTTTTTCCTGCTCCAGACGACGAGCGATCAACGCGGTGTCGCAATAGACATCAGCACCGATCTGCAACACCGGCGTCTTGCGGTAGCCGCCGGTCAGGGCCGTCAGGTCGGGTTTTGGCATCACCGGCGAGATCATCACAGAGCGCCAGGACAACCCCTTGAAGCCCAGCAGCAAGCGGGCCTTTTCGGCGAAAGGGGACGTCGGGTAATGATGCAGAATCAACTCGGACATGCTCGGCTCCGCCGCTCGGATAAGGAGCCCGCAGCTTAGCGCGCAATCGGCAGGCAGCCTACCCATCTGCCTGATGGGCACTTATCAGTCAGATTGATAAGCCCGCAGCCGCACTCGCCACCAGACATTCCTTGGCGCTTTTCTTGAGTTTCTTGATCAAACGCTCCTGGCGCAGCGCTTCGCCTTTATCGCGGCAGCGCTCGGTATAAACCAGCGCCACGGCCGGGCTCGACAGGAAGAAGCGCGCGCCCTTGCCACTCTGATGGGTGGCGAAGCGACGTACGGGATCGTCGCTGATCCCGCAGTAGAGCGAACCATTGGCCGCGCGAACGAGGTAGACGAACCAGGGTTTGCTGACAGGCACCGACGGTTCGGCGGCAATGACGGAAGATTCGCTCGAGGTGCTCACGTGACGATCAAGGCTTGAAAGAAAACAAGCCGCGATCTTATCAGCGACTGGCCTGGAATGCCTTCAGGCCCTTCAAGGCCTGAGCACGCACGGCGTTTCTCACCACCGGCGTCCAGCCCAGCAACAGCCCTTTGAAACCCAGCGCCTGACGCGACCAGCGCCACAGATCAAAACTGTCGTGGTGCTCGCAGATCTTGCCGTCGCGAAACACGAAACGCGCCTGAATGTCGTTGACCACGATATTGCCGGTCTGGCTGAACAGGTACGTCGCCACCCAATGGGCGCCGCCAGTGCGCTCATCGCTGCGCACGTTATCGAAGGTCAGGGAGAAGTCCTTGGCGCGGGTAGTGAGCATGCGCCACATATCGCCGGCATCGCGCCCGCGCAGCTCGCCGAACGCCGGATCACTGAACACCACGTCGTCGGTATAGCAGGCGCTCATCGCCTCGGCATCCAGCCGCTGGAAGGCTTGATAGAACCGGGTGATCAAGGCGTTGTGGGCATCACTCATGGRCAGGCTCCGGAAAATAGGCAGATTGCCAGCACGATAATCTGCAAACAGACGAAACACCATCAGCATTCGCCCCCCGAATACCGACAGTGTGTGCGAATCAGATCTTTTCGCTTTCGACCTGCACATACAGCGAACGCCCGGCACCGAGGCCGGCGATGATCGCGCCAAGACCGATCACGCCGAAGATCCAGCCCAGCGCGCTCCAGCCGCCAGTCCAGTCATGCACCACACCGACCGCGAACGGCCCCATGGATGCCAGGGTGTAGCCGAAACCCTGGGCCATGCTCGACAGGTTGGCGGCGACATGGGCATCCCTCGAGCGCAACACGATCAGGGTCAATGCCAGGCTGAACGTAGCGCCCTGCCCCAGTCCCAGCAGGATTGCCCAGCCCCAAAGGCCGTCGATCGGCGCATACAGGCAACCGAACAAGCCGCCGAGGGTCATTGCCATGACGATCACGATCGCCAGTCGCTGATCCTTGCCACGGGTCGCCAGCCACGGTGCCGCCAACGAGCTGATCAACTGGACAATCACCGACCCCGACAGCACCAGACCGGCCTGGGTTGGCGTCAGACCGCGACCGATCAGAATCGACGGCAGCCAACCGAATACGATGTAAGCCAGAGACGATTGCAGGCCCATGTACAAGGTCACTTGCCAGGCCAGCGGATCGCGCAACAGGCCTCGGACCCGATAGGCAACGTTATGTGCGCCGTGTTTCTGACCGACTTGCGGCAGCCAGAACATCGCCGCGACCAAGGCCGGAACCACCCAGAAGCCAAGGCCCAGCGCCCAACTCTTGTCGAAATGTTCGCTCAACGGCACGGTCGCGCCAGCCGCCATGGCCGCGCCCAGGCACAGGGCCATGGTGTAGACGCCGGTCATGGTGCCGGCTTGTTTCGGGAAGTCGCGCTTGACGATACCGGGCAGCAGCACGCCGATCACCCCGATGCTGGCGCCGGCCAGCACGCTGCCGGCGAAAAGGCCGACCTCGCCGAACGAGCTGCGCAGAATAATCCCGCCGGCCAACATCAGGAGAATCCCCAGCACCACCCGCTCGGCACCAAAACGTCGCGCAAGCACCGGCGCCAACGGCGCGAACAGACCAAGGCAAAGCACCGGCAAGGTGGTCAGCAAACCGGCCTGGGCAGCCGATAGCCCCAGTGTTTTCGAGACCTCGCTGAGCATCGGCGCCATGCTCGACAGCGCCGGACGCAAGTTCAGCGCCACCAGAATCAGCCCCAGCAGCAACAGCCACGGGCGCCGCAGGAGCGGGTGACTTCGCTGAACCTCTGCATCATCGGCCTCGRCATCGATCAACAGCTCTTCGAGCTCCGCCGTCCGCTTGAGCTCGGTGATGCGGCTGTGGCTCGCCTGCTGACTGGACATCGGATTCTCGGTTTCAAGGTTCATTGATCAATTGCCTCATCAGGGCTTTGGCCCGTTCCGGGTCGCGTTGTTCGACGGCATCGAGCAGCTCGATATGCAGGTCGAACACCGCTTGGCGTCGGGGGGTGACGTTCAGGGTCTGACGCAACTGCGCGCCCACGACGCTGGAAAAGTAGCGATACAGCTCGCTGAGGGTCGGGTTGTGCGCCGCGTCCACCAGACGACGGTGAAACACCAGGTCACAGGCGATGTAGGTGTCGAGATCGCCGTGGTAGTGGCTGCCGCTGACGCCCAGCGCCTCGCGCAACGCCACCAGGTCTTCATCGGTGCGGCGTAATGCAGCCAGACCGATGGCTTCGACTTCCAGAATGTGCCGGGTTTCCCGAGCCTGTTCCTGAGAGCAGCGGGACAGCGCCTTCATCGTATCCAAAGGATCGACTACCGCCCGCACGTAGCTGCCGTCGCCCTGGCGGATCTCGATCAACCCGGAAAACGCCAACACGCGCATGGCTTCGCGCACGGTGTTGCGACTGATGCCCAGCTCCGTCGCCAATTCCGGCTCGGTGGGCAAGCGCTGGCCGACCGTCCAGACACCTTGATTAATGCGCAGGCGCAACTGGTCCAGGGCCTGATCGACCAAGGACCGTTTAATTAATGGAGAAATATCTGACATAGAATTCGCCCTTTCATCCAATCATAGGATGAATTTTCTGACATGTTAGTCAGCTTCGTCCGACAAGGCAACGGGCTCACGCAAACCCTGTAGGAGCCGGCTTGCTGGCGATGGCGATCGTACCGACACATTCAGAACTGAACTTTGGCAATGCCCCTCACTATTGCGTACTAGCCTTCTGTTTCTCTCAAAACACAGGAGGGCAATGGAATGCCCGATCTTCCCCATGCCAATCGCTTACGCGCCGGACGTTATTCCCAAACCGGCCAAATCTACCTGCTGACAGCTGTCACCTGGAATCGCACCCCGTTTTTTACTGACTGGCGGGCAGGACGTCTGGTGGTAGACCACTTTCGTCAGGCGCAGACAGAAGAATGGGTCGATTCCCTCGCCTGGGTGGTGATGCCCGACCATTTTCATTGGCTGGTCGAACTGAAGAACAACTCGTTGTCGGCGTTGGTGCTGGCAACCAAATCGCGCAGCGCGCGGGCGGTAAACGCGCGACTGGAGCGCAGAGGGATGGTATGGCAGAGAGGTTTCCATGATCGCGCGATTCGCCGTGAAGCGGATCTGCAAGCGGTCGCCCGATACATCGTTGCCAATCCATTGCGTGCGGGGCTTGTCACACGTGTGCACGATTACCCATTGTGGGATGCCAAATGGCTATAGCCGGGATACTCGGTGGCGTCTGGTATGCCGCCATCGCCAGCAAGCCGGCTCCTACAGGGTTCGCGGTCAGCAGGTGGAGCGTTTCATTGGAGCAAAAAAAACCCGGAACAGAGTCCGGGTTTATTTCACTGCCAAGCGTCTATCAATGCAGGATCTGGCTCAGGAACAACTTCGTCCGCTCGTTCTGCGGGTTGTCGAAGAAGTCGTTCGGCGCGGCCTGCTCGACGATTTCACCCTTGTCCATGAAGATCACGCGGTTGGCCACGGTACGGGCGAAGCCCATTTCGTGGGTCACGCAGAGCATGGTCATGCCGTCTTCGGCCAGGCCGATCATGGTGTCCAACACCTCTTTCACCATCTCCGGGTCGAGTGCCGAAGTCGGTTCGTCGAACAGCATGATTTTCGGTTTCATGCACAGGGCACGGGCAATCGCCACACGCTGTTGCTGACCACCGGACAGTTGCCCCGGGTATTTATGCGCCTGCTCTGGAATGCGTACGCGTTCCAGGTAATGCATGGCGATTTCTTCGGCCTTGCGCTTGGGCATCTTGCGTACCCACATCGGCGCCAGGGTGCAGTTCTGCAGAATGGTCAGGTGCGGGAACAGGTTGAAGTGCTGGAACACCATGCCGACTTCACGGCGGATCGCTTCGATCTGCTTGAGGTCGTTGGTCAGTTCCACGCCATCGACCACGATACGGCCCTGCTGGTGTTCTTCCAGGCGATTGAGGCAACGGATGGTGGTGGATTTGCCGGAACCCGACGGGCCGCACAGCACGATACGCTCGCCCTGCTTGACGTTCAGGTTGATGTCTTTCAACACGTGGAACTGGCCGTACCACTTGTTTACGCCCTGCATCTGAATAATGCCTTGAGGACTCACAGGCTGTTTGATCGCTTCACTCATAAACTACGCTCCTAACGCTTGTGGCCAGTGTCCAGCTTGCGTTCCAAATGCATGGAATAGCGGGACATACCAAAACAGAAAATCCAGAACACCAGGGCCGCGAACACATAGCCTTCAGTGGCCATGCCCAACCATTTCGGGTCGGCGGCGGCTTGCTTGACGCTGTTGAGCAAGTCGAACAGGCCGATGATGATCACCAGGCTCGTGTCCTTGAACAGCGCAATGAAGGTGTTGACGATGCCAGGGATTACCAGCTTCAGGGCTTGCGGCAAAATCACCAGGCCCATGCTGCGCCAGTAACCGAGGCCCATCGCCGCAGCCGCTTCGTACTGACCTTTAGGGATCGCTTGCAGACCGCCACGCACCACCTCGGCGATGTAGGCCGACTGGAACAGGATCACGCCGATCAACGCCCGCAGCAATTTGTCGAAGTTCATGCCTTCGGGCAGGAACAACGGCAACATCACCGACGACATGAACAGCACCGTGATCAACGGCACACCGCGCCAGAACTCGATGAAGGTCACGCAGACCACCCGAATCGCCGGCATGTTCGAACGACGGCCCAGGGCCAGCACGATACCCAGCGGCAGTGCGCCGACGATACCAACGGTAGCGATCACCAGGGTCAGCATCAGGCCGCCCCACTGGCTGGTCGCCACCTGGCTCAGACCGAATACACCACCGTGCAGCAGGAGGTAGGCAATGATCGGATAGAGCACCAGAAAGCTCAGGCCGTAGATTGCCTTGTGCGGAACACGTGCGATGAACAACGGCGCCACGCCGATGACTGCCAGCCACACGGTCAGGTCCACGCGCCAGCGCAAGTCCACCGGGTAGTAGCCATACATGAACTGGCCGAAGCGCTGCTCAATGAACACCCAGCAGGCACCGGCCTTGGTGCAATCGGCACGGGTGGTGCCGACCCAATTGGCGTCGAGAATCGCCCAGCTCACGAGAGGCGGAACTATCAGGTAAATCAGATAGAACGCGAACAACGTCAGCAGGGTGTTGATCCAGCTGGAAAACATGTGCGCCCGCATCCACGCCACGACACCGATGCTGCTGCTCGGTGGAGGCATGTCGGGTTTGAAAGTATGAGTCGTCATGCGCTCTTCCTTACCGCTCGATCAGCGCAATGCGCTTGTTGTACCAGTTCATCAGCAGGGAAATGCTGATACTGATCGCCAGGTACACGCTCATGGTGATGGCAATGACTTCGATCGCCTGTCCGGTCTGGTTCAGCACCGTACCGGCAAACAACGACACCATCTCCGGATAACCGATACCGGCCGCCAGCGAGGAGTTTTTCGCCAGGTTCAGGTATTGGCTGGTCAGCGGCGGAATGATCACACGCAGGGCTTGCGGGATGATCACCTTGCGCAGGGTCGGACCGTTGCGCAGCCCCAGCGAGTGAGCCGCTTCGGTCTGGCCGTGGCTGACCGACTTGATGCCCGAACGCACGATTTCGGCGATGAACGCCGCGGTGTACACCGTCAGGGCCAGGGTCAGTGCCAGCAGTTCAGGGATCAGCACCCAGCCGCCTACAAAGTTGAAACCTTGCAGCTGTGGCATTTCCCAATGCAGCGGCGCGCCGAAGATCAATGCGCACAACGCAGGGATCACCAGGAACATCGCCAGGCCTACCCAGAATTTGTGGAACGGTACGCCGGTCTCTTCGAAACGCTTGTTGGCCCAGCGGCACATCAGCACGATCGCGACAATGGCCACGACGATGCTCGCCACAAACGGCCAGAAACCGTTCGCTATCAACGCTGCCGGCATGTTCAGGCCGCGGCTGCTGACGAAGAAGGTGTCGCCGAAGTTATGGCTATTGCGCGGCCCTGGCATGGTGAGAAACACCGCGAAGTACCAGAACAGGATTTGCAGCAGCGGCGGAATGTTACGGAAGACCTCGACATAAACCGTCGCCATCTTGGCAATGATCCAGTTCTTCGAGAGTCGTGCCACACCGACGATGAAACCGAGGATCGTCGCCAGGATCACGCCGATGAACGTCACCAGCAAGGTGTTGAGCAGGCCGATGACAAACACCCGGGCATAACTGTCCGATTCGGTGTAGTCGATCAGGTGCTGAGCGATGCCGAAACCGGCGCTGCGCTCAAGAAAGCTAAAACCGGAGGTAATGCCCCGGTGTTGCAGGTTGGTTTGAGTGTTGTCGAACAGGTACCAACCCATCCCGACCACGGCGAGAACCGTAATGATCTGAAACAGCCACGCACGCACTCGCGGATCGCTGAGGCTGAACCTCTGCTTTGGTGCGCCGATTGAATTTTGCATGAAGTGCCCCGGAAATAATGGAACAGAACATCACCCGGTGGTTGGCCCACCGGGCGATAGAACCATCAGCGCACTGGTGGTGCGTATTGAATGCCGCCGTTGGTCCACAGGGCGTTCAAGCCACGATCGATTTCCAGCGGAGTGCCCTTGCCGAGGTTTCTCTCGAAGACTTCGCCGTAGTTACCGACCTGCTTGACGATTTTCACCACCCAGTCTTTCGGCAGCTTCAGATCCTTGCCGTACTCACCGTCGGCGCCCAGCAGACGAGCAACGTCCGGGTTCTTGGTCGACTTGGCTTCTGCCTCGACGTTCTTCGAAGAGATACCGGCTTCTTCGGCGTTGAGCATCGCGTAGCCAACCCAACGAACGATTGCCAGCCACTCATCGTCGCCGTTACGCACGACCGGCCCCAAAGGCTCTTTGGAGATGGTTTCAGGCAGAACGATGTAATCTTTCGGCGAGGCCAGTTTGCTGCGCTGTGCATACAACTGGGACTTGTCGGAGGTCAGCACGTCGCAACGACCGGATTCCAGCGACTTGGCGCTTTCATCGGAAGTGTCGAAGGTGATCGGGGTGTACTTCAGGCCGTTGGCGCGGAAGTAGTCGGACACGTTCAGCTCGGTGGTGGTACCGGCTTGAATACAGATGGTCGCGCCATCCAGTTCCTTGGCACTTTTCACGCCCAGCTTGCTGTTGGCCAGGAAGCCTACGCCGTCGTAATAGGTGATGAAGCCAGGAAACTTCAGGCCCATGCCCGCATCACGGGAACTGGTCATGGTGGAGTTGCGCGACAGCATGTCGATTTCGCCGGATTGCAGAGCAGTGAAACGCTCCTTGGCATTCAACTGGCTGAATTTGACCTTGGTCGCATCACCAAACACTGCAGCAGCTACAGCGCGGCAGAAGTCAGCATCGATGCCAACGATCTTGCCGGTAGAGTCCGGAACCGAGAAACCCGGCAAACCGTCACTCACACCGCACTGTACAAAACCTTTCTTCTGCACTGCATCCAGGGTTGCACCCGCCTGAGCGAACCCACTGACACCGAGCACTGCAGCTGCAGTCACGACGGCCAGGGTGGATTTCAACATCTTCATTCAAACCTCCAGTTTTGCTCTTGTTGTGTCGGAGCTTGAGCCCTGTCGCACCCTTTTGAGGCGTTGCTGACCCTTGTTGGCTTTTTTTAGGGTCAACCGACGTAAGGACCGTCGCTATGAGTCTAGTAGGAGAAAATCCACATCATGGATAACTCACTTCTCACCAATCGGCCGAACGGGCTGTAGCCCTTTCACGTTCGCGAAGCCCGTAGCGGCCACTGGCGAACATCCATCACCGGATTCTTTGCTATCCCACGACTAGCCATACACTGATAGTGTTACCGCCAGGCACGAGATTGGTTGCACAGGGTTCCCCATAGCAAAGCCCGTACCAGACCGCTCGCTAAAGCGATTCAGCGACAGGTCAATAGCAAAACTTTCAACCTTGCGACATCTTCTTAACTGATCAACCGATTGCGCACTCGAACCTCGCACACAATGAGAGCGCACGCACAACAATGGAGCAGACATGACCGAGCCCCTGATTCTTCAACCCGTCAAGCCCGCAGATGCCTGCGTAATCTGGCTGCATGGGCTGGGTGCCGACCGCTACGATTTTTTGCCGGTAGCTGAAGCGCTACAGGAAAACCTGCTCACTACCCGTTTCGTTTTGCCCCAGGCTCCGACCCGCGCCGTCACCATTAATGGTGGCTACGAGATGCCAAGCTGGTACGACATATTGGCCATGAGCCCGGCACGCGCCATCAGCCGCGAGCAGTTGGAGGAGTCCGCGCAACGGGTCGTGAATTTGATTGAAGTGCAGAAGGCCGGCGGAATAGACGCCTCGCGGATCTTTCTCGCCGGTTTTTCCCAGGGCGGCGCCGTGGTTTTGCACACAGCCTTCCTGAAATGGCAGGGACCGCTGGGCGGCGTGCTTGCGCTTTCGACTTATGCGCCGACATTCAGCGATGAACTGGAGCTTTCCGCCAGCCAGCAGCGCATTCCCGTGTTGTCGTTGCATGGTCAGTATGATGACGTCGTGCAAAACTCCRTGGGCCGGACCGCCTACGAGTATTTAAAGCAGCATGGTGTCACCGTGACATGGCAGGAATACCCAATGGGCCACGAAGTGTTACCCGAAGAAATTCGCGACATCGGCGTCTGGCTCGCCGAGCGTTTGCGCTAAAAGCTACCCTTTGATCCATCGCACTACGCCGCGCCCGATTCTTGCATTACACTGGCCGGCGTACATTCCTTAACCAATTGATGAGATGACCGTGCTCAAAGCACTCAAGAAAATGTTCGGTAAAAGCGAGGCTGAGCAGCTCGCGCCAGGCTCCAGCGCTCCTTCTCATACCCCCAGCCACCGTACCGACGGTAATCAGCCTGGCCGGACCGCAACCGTAGCGGCACCGAAACACGAGCCGGTGACCACACCGACCGCCCCCTCTGCTCCGGCCATTGCCTCTGAACAGCCGCGCAGCGAAGCCCCGAAACCGGCAAAACCACGCCGCGAACCGAAGCCAAAGGCGCCGGTCATCCCCTGGAAACTCGAAGACTTCGTCGTCGAACCCCAGGAAGGCAAAACCCGCTTCCACGATTTCAAACTCGCCCCCGAACTGATGCACGCCATTCAGGACCTGGGCTTTCCTTATTGCACGCCGATCCAGGCGCAGGTGCTTGGCTTCACCCTCGTGGGCAAAGACGCCATCGGTCGCGCCCAGACCGGTACCGGCAAAACCGCCGCGTTCCTGATTTCGATCATCACGCAGCTGCTGCAAACCCCGCCGCCCAAAGAACGCTACATGGGTGAACCGCGAGCACTGATCATCGCCCCGACCCGGGAACTGGTAGTGCAAATCGCCAAGGACGCGGCCGACCTGACCAAGTACACCGGCCTCAACGTCATGACGTTTGTCGGCGGCATGGACTTCGACAAGCAGCTCAAGCACCTCGAAGCCCGTCACTGCGACATCCTCGTGGCCACTCCGGGCCGCTTGCTCGACTTCAACCAGCGCGGCGACGTGCACCTGGACATGGTCGAAGTCATGGTGCTGGACGAAGCCGACCGGATGCTCGACATGGGTTTCATCCCGCAAGTGCGTCAGATCATTCGCCAGACTCCACCGAAGAACGAACGTCAGACGCTGCTGTTCTCCGCGACCTTCACCGACGACGTGATGAACCTGGCCAAGCAATGGACCACCGACCCGTCGATCGTCGAGATCGAAGCGCAGAACGTGGCCAGCGAAAACGTCGAGCAACACATCTACGCAGTGGCCGGCGCCGACAAGTACAAACTGCTCTATAACCTGGTCAACGATAACGGCTGGGAWCGGGTGATGGTCTTCGCCAACCGCAAGGACGAAGTGCGGCGCATCGAAGAACGCCTGGTGCGCGATGGCGTCAACGCCGCGCAACTGTCCGGCGATGTGCCGCAGCACAAGCGCATCAAGACCCTGGAAGGTTTCCGCGAAGGCAAGATCCGGGTTTTGGTCGCCACCGATGTGGCCGGTCGCGGCATTCACATCGACGGCATCAGCCACGTGATCAACTTCACCCTGCCGGAAGTCCCGGACGACTACGTGCACCGCATCGGTCGTACTGGCCGTGCCGGCGCCGATGGTGTGTCCATCAGCTTTGCCGGTGAAGACGACTCCTACCAGCTACCGTCCATCGAGGCGCTGCTGGGTCGCAAGATCAGTTGTGAAACGCCACCGACGCATCTACTGCGGGCGGTTGAGCGCAAGCGCCCATAACACGGGTCGCAGAATAAAAGGCGCAGCCGGAGACGGACTGCGCTTTTTTTTCGTCCGGTTTTTTCAACAGGAGCTTGCTCGAGACAACTAAAAGTCCATAATGGACAAATTAGTTTACTTTCAGCACCCGGAGTCGACCATGCCCAGCACGCCTTACGTGATCACCCAACCCCAGGCCCGCGAACTGTTGGCGCAAGTCGACGTGCCGCAGATCCTGCGCAAGCTGTTCCGCGACCTGGCCGCCGGGCAAGCCGTGCAACCGGCCCAGCAGTTGGTGGAATTCCCGAAAGGTGCCGGGGACTTCATCAACTACTTGGGCGTGCTGGCCGAAGACGGCGTGTATGGCGTCAAGACATCGCCCTACATCGTGCGTGAGCAAGGCCCATTGGTGACCGCCTGGACGCTGTTGATGTCGATGCAGACCGGCCAGCCGCTGCTGCTCTGCGATGCCGGTGAACTGACCACCGCACGCACCGCGGCGACGACGGCGGTGGCGGTCGATGCCACCGCTGAAGGCCCAACGCCTGGCGATCATCGGCAGCGGCAAAGTGGCCCAGGCGCACCTGCACTATGTGAAGAACCTGCGAGACTGGCAAAGCATCAGCCTGTATTCACCGAGCTTGCGCGGCAAGAACGCCGAAACGCTGGCGCAACTCGAAAGCCTCGATCCACGGCTGACCCTCGCCGACAGTTGCGACAACGCGATACAAGACGCTGACGTAATCATGCTTTGCACTTCGTCCGCCAGCCCGGTGATCGACCCGTCCATGTTGAGCAAACCGGCGCTGATCACGTCCATCAGCACCAATGCTCCGCGTGCCCATGAAGTGCCGCCGCAGAGCCTCAATGACATGCAGGTATTCTGCGACTATCGCCAGACCACCCCGGGCTCGGCCGGCGAAATGCTGATCGCCGGTGAACAGCATGGCTGGGACAAGCGCTCGATAGTCGGCGACCTGCCCGACTTGCTCAGCGAAAAAGTGCAGCGCCCGGACTACGACCGACCTGTGTTTTTCCGCTCCATCGGCCTGGGCCTGGAAGACATCGCACTGGCCAATGCCATTTACCGCCTACTGGGCTAACACCCGCTCCCACAGGGATCCCCAACAATTTCGGCATTTACGCCCCATCAGGAGACGTTCATGAGCCAGGCAGATTTCATCATTATCGGCGGCGGGATTGCCGGTGCTTCCACCGGTTTCTGGCTGTCGCAGCACGGACGGGTGATTGTGCTCGAGCGCGAATCCCATCCGGCCTATCACTCCACCGGACGCTCGGCGGCGCTCTACACCGCCGCCTACGGCACGCCCCAGGTTCGGGCATTGACCCTGGCCAGCCGCGATTTCTTCGATGCACCACCGCCCGGTTTCTGCGAACACCCGCTGCTGACCCCGCGCGGTGAGATGACCGTCGACTTCACTGGCGATCCGGCCGAGTTGAACAATCAATACCTGAGCGCCAAAGCCACCGTGCCGCAGATGCAACTGCTCAGCGCCGACGAAGCCTGTGCGCGTCTGCCGATCCTGCGTCGGGAAAAAGTCCATGGCGCGATCTACGACCCAACCGCCAGCGACATCGATACCGATGCCCTGCACCAAGGCTATCTGCGCGGTATCCGGCGCAATAAAGGCGAGGTGCATACCGACAGTGAAGTGCTGAGCCTGGCCCGGGATACCGAAGGGCTATGGCAGGTTCAAACCGCCACTCAGACCTTCAGCGCCCCGATCATCATCAACGCCGCCGGCGCCTGGGCCGACAAGGTTGGCGAGCTGGCCGGCGCACAGCCTCTGGGCCTGCAACCCAAGCGCCGGGCAGCCTTTATCTTCGCCGGCCCCGAGGGCCTGGATAGCCATGACTGGCCAATGCTGGTCAGTCTCGATGAATCGTTCTACATGAAACCCGACGCCGGCATGTTCCTCGGCTCACCGGCCAACGCCGATCCGGTGGAACCGCACGACGTGCAGCCCGAAGAACTGGACATCGCCATGGGCATCTACCAGATCGAAGAGGCCACCACCCTGACCATCCGCCGCCCGACCCGCACCTGGGCCGGCTTGCGCAGTTTCGTGCACGACGGGGATTTGCTGTCCGGCTTCGATCAACGCGTACCGGGCCTGTTCTGGGTGGCGGGACAAGGCGGCTACGGCATCCAGACGTCACCGGCCATGGGCCAGGCCAGTGCTGCACTGGTACGCGGCGAAGCCTTGCCCGAACAGCTCACCCGTTTCGGTCTGGACGCCGCGATGCTCTCCCCCGCCCGCCTGGGTTGATCCTGATCCTCAGGTGACGTGCCCACACGATTGCGGCAAACTTCCAGTGCCCCTTTTTAAAGGGGCACTGACGCTGGCCTGGAGCTCCACTGTATGAACGCACCTGAAAAAAACTCGGCCCTGGACAATGTGTCCATGGACAACTTCCGCGCGATTGCCGATGCCATCGCCACGTTGTTCTTCCCTCACGCCGAGGTGGTGCTGCACGACCTGCGCACACAAAAGGTCGACTACATCGCCAACAACCTGTCCAAACGGGAAATTGGAGACGACTCGTCGCTGGAGGACATGCTCAGCGAAGAGGTCAGTGAACGAAACATCGGGCCGTACGAAAAGCTCAACTGGGACGGCCAGAAGATTCGCAGCCTCAGCAGCGTGCTGCGCGACAGCGAAGGGCAACCGCTGGCAGTGCTGTGCATCAACCTGAATATCTCGTTGTTCGAGAACGCGAAGGCGGCGCTGGATTTGTTCCTGTCGCCGACCAAGCTGATTCCGCAACCGGACTCACTGTTTCGCGATGACTGGCAAGAACGGATCAACACTTTTCTGCATGCCTGGCTGCGCGAGCGCCAGTTGAGCCTGAATGTGCTGACCCGCGACCACAAACGCGAACTGGTGCTGGCGCTGCACGCCGAAGGCGCCTTCAAAGGCAAAAGCGCCTCCAACTACGTGGCCAATGTGCTGAACATGGGCCGGGCGACGGTGTACAAGCATTTGAAGGAATTGAAGGGCTGAAAATCAAAAGATCGCAGGCTGCGCCAGCTCCTACAGAGAAATGTGGTCCTCTTTAGGAGCTGCCGAAGGCTGCGATCTTTTTCCGATCAATCGCCGTAGATGTCGGACTTGAAGTACTTCTCCGAAATCTTCTGGTATTCGCCATTGGCGCGAATGCCGTCGATGGCCGCGTTCAGTTCACTGACCAACTCGGTGTTGCCCTTGCGCACGGCAATCCCGGCGCCCTCACCCACGTATTTCGGATCCTTGAGTTCCGGCCCGACAAAGGCGTAACCCTTGCCACGCGGCATCGACAGGAAGTCATTCAATGGAATGGTGTCGGCAAAAATGGCATCGAGGCGACCTGCCGCCAGGTCCATGTAGATTTCTTCGTTGTTGCCGTAACGCTTGACGTTGATGCCCTTCGGTTCGAAAACCTCGGTGGCGTAACGGTCGGTAGTGGTTGCGCGTTGAACGCCGACTGTCTTGCCCTTGAGGCTGGCGTACTGGTCATCGACCGCCGCGCCTTCCTTCATCACCAGTCGCGATGAGGTGAAGTAGTACTTGTGGGTGAAATCCACCGACTTCTTACGGTCTTCATTGATGGTCATGGACGACAGCGCCATGTCGATTTTCTTCACTTTCAGGGAAGGAATCAGACCGTCGAATTCGCCTTCGACCCACACACACTTGACCTTCATCTGCGCGCACAGGGCGTTGCCAATGTCGTAGTCGAAACCGACAATTTCACCTTTGTCGGTTTTCGATGCGAACGGCGGATAGGCCGCTTCAATACCGATGCGCAGGCTTTTCTCGGCAGCGAACACGCTACTGCACGCCAACAGGCTCAGGGCCAGACCGGTGATGAGGGGGAATTTCTTCATGTTCGTTCTCTCGCGG
The DNA here is from genome assembly GCF_056396925.1 of Pseudomonas sp. 05N433. Taxonomy (NCBI): domain Bacteria; kingdom Pseudomonadati; phylum Pseudomonadota; class Gammaproteobacteria; order Pseudomonadales; family Pseudomonadaceae; genus Pseudomonas; species Pseudomonas sp. 05N433. Next base: position 26,811 of record NZ_JBFTML010000014.1, read on the forward strand.
GTTGTTGTTGGTTTGGCAAGACAGAAGAAAAAGCTGAAACAGGGAACGCCTTTTTTTGTACTTATAAATCCATACTGGACTTTTATGTATTAACCGTCAATCGGGCGCATACAGATCTTCCAGCCTCTGGTCGGGAGGGGAATCAGTGGATTTTTGGGTGATGCAGAAGGCCTCTTCGCGGACAAGTCGGACCGCGAAGGTGTATTCGAAAGCACTGGAGGAATTACTGCTTCCAGCGATCCGCCGCCGCATGATCGCTGTCGCGCCCTTCAACCCAGCGCGCGCCATCACTGGTGTTTTCTTTCTTCCAGAATGGCGCGCGGGTTTTCAGGTAGTCCATGACAAAGGCGCAGGCATCGAACGCTGCCTGACGGTGGGCGCTGGCGGCACCGACGAAGACGATCGGCTCGCCCGGCTCCAGTGCGCCGATGCGATGCAGCACTTCCAGCTTCAACAGCGGCCAGCGCTGCTCGGCCTCCGCGGCAATCTTGCCCAGGGCTTTTTCGGTCATGCCCGGGTAGTGCTCCAGAAACATCCCGGCGACGTCGAGGCCGTCATTGAAGTCGCGTACATAGCCGACAAAACTCACCACCGCACCGACGCCCACATTGGCCGCGTGCATGGCGTTGACCTCAGCGCCCGGGTCGAACGGCGTGGGCTGCACACGAATCGCCATGGCTCAGCCCCCGGTCACGGTTGGAAAGAAAGCCACTTCATCGCCATCGCCGACCGGCTCATCGAGCTGGCAGAGGTCTTCATTGCGGGCGCACATCAGGTTCTGCTCGCTCAACACTTCGGCGCCTTCACGTTGGGCCAGCAGTGCACGCACATCGTCAACCGTGGCGAAATCACCTTCAACCTTCACTGAATCCACGCCGAGCGCCTCACGGTAACGGGCAAAAAACTTCACGGTCACGTTCATGGCTGCTCCGCCTGAAAATGGCCGCTCTTGCCGCCGAGTTTTTCCAGCAGCCGCACGCTCTCGATGGTCATGCCGCGGTCCACGGCCTTGCACATGTCATAGATGGTCAACGCCGCGACACTGGCGGCGGTCAGCGCTTCCATCTCGACGCCGGTCTGCCCGGACAACTTGCAGCGCGCCACGATGCGCACGGTGTCGTCGCCTTCGGCACTGAGTTCGACCTTGACGCCGGTGAGCATCAACGGATGGCACAGAGGAATCAGATCGCTGGTTTTCTTCGCCGCCTGGATGCCGGCGATCCGCGCCACGGCGAACACATCACCCTTGGGATGACCGCCGCTGACGATCAACTGCAGGGTTTCGGGCAGCATGCGCACCAGCGCTTGGGCCGTCGCTTCGCGGAACGTCACGGCTTTTTCGGTGACGTCGACCATATGGGCGCGACCTTGGGAATCGAGATGAGTCAGCACAGCGTTACTCCTGATCAGGAGCATCGATTGTAAACCTGCGGGTCAATTTTCCGCACGCACGATTATCCGATCGACATGCCTCGCTCCTACAGAGGAAATGCGGGACACAAAAAACGGGGCGACCCGTGAGGTCGCCCCGTTTTTGTGGTTCAAGGTTACAGATGCGATTCGGCGTATTCGGCCAGAATCGAACGTGGCACCCCTTGCAGGGTGATGTGTACACCGTTGGGGAAGTCTTTGAAGCGTTCGGTCAGGTACGTCAGCCCGGAGCTGGTCGCGGACAGGTAAGGGGTGTCGATCTGCGCCAGGTTGCCCAGGCACACCACTTTGGAACCGGCGCCAGCACGGGTGATGATGGTTTTCATCTGGTGCGGCGTGAGGTTCTGGCATTCATCGATCAGGATCAGGCTCTGCTGGAAGCTACGGCCTCGAATGTAGTTGAGGGATTTGAACTGCAACGGCACTTTGCTGAGGATGTAGTCGACGCTGCCATGGGTGTTTTCGTCATCCATGTGCAAGGCTTCGAGGTTGTCGGTGATGGCGCCCAGCCAAGGCTCCATCTTTTCCGCTTCGGTGCCGGGCAGGAAACCGATTTCCTGATCGAGCCCCTGCACGCTGCGGGTGGCAATGATGCGCCGGTAGCGTTTGCTGACCATGGTCTGCTCGATGGCCGCCGCCAGGGCCAGGATGGTTTTACCGGAACCGGCCGCGCCGGACAGGTTGACCAGATGAATGTCCGGATCGAGCAAGGCGTACAGCGCCAGGCTTTGATAGATGTCACGCGGTTTCAGGCCCCAGGCTTCCTGGTGCAACAGAGGCTCCTGATGCAGGTCGAGGATCAACAATTTGTCGACCTGGATTTCCTTGATCCAGCCGACAAAGCCCTGTTCGTCGATGATGAACTCGTTAACGTGCACGGCAGGCAGGTTGTCGATCAGCTGCACCTGATGCCAGGTGCGACCATGATCCTGCCGGGTTTCGACTTTACTCACCCGGTCCCAGAAGGAGCCGGTCATGTTGTGGTAACCGTTGGGCAGCAACGAAACGTCGTCGACCAGTTGGTCGGTACTGTAGTCCTCGGCCGCGATCCCACAAGCCCGGGCCTTGAGGCGCATGTTGATGTCTTTTGTGACCAGCACCACGGGCAGTTTTGCATCACGCGCGCGCAGGTCGATCAGCTGGTTGATGATGATGTTGTCGTTCAGGTGCTCGGGCAGAATGATGTTCGGCTCGGCACGCTTGCTCATCAGAATTGACAGCAAGCCCTTGGGCCCGCCCTTGCCACGCTGGATCGGAACGCCGAGTTCGACGTCTTCGGGGCTGGCATCGCCCAGGGTCTTGTCGATCAGCCGAATGGCCTGGCGGCATTCCGCTGCAACGCTGTGAGGCCCGCTCTTGAGCTTGTCCAGCTCTTCAAGCACGGTCATCGGGATCGCGACGTGGTGTTCTTCGAAGTTAAGCAGGGCGTTTGGATCGTGAATCAATACGTTGGTATCGAGTACATAAAGGATTGGCTGGTTGGAAGGGCTACGTCCGTGATCATCCATACTCGGTCACCTTTGTGGGAGCCAGTCGACGCAATACCATGACAGTGCTGCGCCTCGAAGTGGCCACCGAAATCACCTGCTCAGACTCAAGTGATTGCAACCCAAACGGAGTCTTGGAAGACGCCACCTGTGTTGCAGGTTTCGGCGGTCTGTCTTCGTAATACTCCAAAACACATGACAGAAAAAAGCACTTTGACGTTTTTTTGAAGTTTATTTTTCAGAATGACCAATAGCACTTGGCGGACTGCCAGCACCCCGCTAAAGTCGGAAGTCCGCCTGCATCGAAATCTCCTCCAAAAACGTCCCTTCCCCAATGTTTACGGGCTTTCCCCGTTTCAGCGAAACGCGTCCTGACAGTTTTCCCAACCGATCCCGCTTGGCGCCGTTTGCGTGATGAGCCAGGGCATCGCGGTTTTCAGCGCGTCCTGCTTCACATTGAAGTTGATCACCCCGTGCCGCCACAGCAGCATCAGGGTCAGCACCCGTTGCGCACTCTGGCTGCCCTTGAGCTTGCCGGCGCCGTCCTGGGCATCGATGTCCCACAATGCCACCTGCAAACCCTGAGACCTGAAGAAGCCTTCAGCATCGGACCGACGCTGGCCATCGGGCGGACGAAACAGCGGCACGTAATTCTCCGGCAGCTTGCCCTTGACCAGCTCGGCGCTGCGCCGCACCGAGTCCTGCCAGTCTTGCCAGTGGCTGTGGGAACGGAACTCCCAACCCTGCACACCAACGCATTGCTGCGAATAGGTCCCTTGCAGGCTGGTCGCCGAACCTTCAGCCAGACGGGCCTGGATGTCCTTGCCGAGGACGAAGAACGTCGCGCTCATGTTCGATTTGCGCAGGTACTCGGTGACCCAGGCAGTGTTATCCGGCACGGCATTGGCAGCGCTGTCGAAAGTCAGCAGGAACAGGCGATCATTCATGGCATCGCCATTGTGCTCATAGTCGCCAAAACGATCGACTTCGCTGCTGGTCTGCGGGAACAGCGCGGCCTTGCGCAATTGCTCGTCCAGATACTGGGCGTGGAACAACCGGCTCGGCTCGGCCCACTTGATGTAGTAGCTGTCGTTGCTGATCTGAAACTTGGCCGCTTGCTCCCGCAAGGTATCCATGTCCTCGACGAGGAAACAGAAAGAGGCATCCTGATCGCAACTCTGCTGGGCGAAGTTGTAGTTGCTCAGCAACCGCTGCCACATGCGCTGGCGCAGCTGGTTGACCGACTCCAGATTGACGGTGCGCAGGCCCAGGCGTTGAGCCAGGCTTGCTTCATCGAGCGATTCGCTGGCGAGCAGGACGCGGGCGAACATGAGGATTTCGGCCCGGGAGGCAACGTCGAACAGGGTCGGGTTGCTGAGCCGCTCAGGCCAGGTGCTGCGATCCAGCGTCGCCACATCGCCCGGCGCCGCCTGGGCGACGAAACTCAACAGCGAGGCGAAGAATAGAAAAACGATACGCAATGGGATGTCTCCATAACAAAACCCGCGCGGCACTATAGCCGATAGCGTTCAAATTCCCGCATCTGCGCCGAACTCATTGTGGCGAGGGAGCTTGCTCCCGTTGGGCTGCGAAGCAGCCCCAAACCGACAAATACTTTCTCTGGATAAAACCATGCGCCTGTATTGCGACCGCTTCGCGCTCGAGCGGGAGCAAGCTCCCTCGCCACAGGATCTTCTTCTGCCACAAAACCTGGCGACACCACCGATCACCTATGACACCCATAGCTGGAGTCAACACAGACAACCCCCTAGAATCGCCCCCACGATTAAAGGAGCCGACTTCATGCTGATGGTGATTTCCCCCGCCAAGACCCTCGATTACGAAACACCGCCGGCGACCCAGCGCTTCACTCAGCCGCAATACCTCGACCACTCCCAGGAACTGATCCTGCAACTGCGCGACCTGACACCGGCGCAGATCAGCGAGCTGATGCACGTCTCCGACAAGATTGGCGGCCTCAATGCCGCACGTTTCGGCAGCTGGACCCCGGCCTTCACCCCAGCCAACGCCAAGCAGGCCTTGCTGGCATTCAAGGGTGACGTGTACACCGGCCTGAATGCACAAACCTTCAGCGAAGCCGACTTCGATTACGCCCAGCAGCACTTGCGCATGCTCTCCGGCCTGTACGGCCTGCTTCGCCCTCTGGACCTGATGCAGCCCTATCGGCTGGAGATGGGCACCAAGCTGGCCAATGCCCGTGGCAAGGATCTGTATGCCTTCTGGGGCACGCGGATCAGCGAATGGCTGAACGAAGCGCTGGCCGATCAGGGCGACGATGTGCTGCTGAACCTGGCCTCCAACGAATACTTCTCGGCGGTCAAACGCAGCGCCTTGAACGCGCGCATCATCAATACCGAGTTCAAGGATTTGAAGAACGGCCAGTACAAAATCATCAGCTTCTACGCGAAAAAGGCCCGCGGGATGATGAGCCGCTTCGTCATCGAAGAACGCATCAATGACCCGGTCGCCCTCCAGCAGTTCGATGTTCAGGGTTATCGCTACAGCAGCGAACAGTCTAAACCGGACAATCTGGTGTTCCTGCGCGATCACGCACCGGAGTAACCAGACCCGCACTCAATTCGCGCACGACACCAACAACTTCGTCGTGCGCTACCCCTTCGATCCTCGAACAATCCCCGCCCTTTTCGCCGACTTATTGGCGCCAAAAAACAAGCACTCGATTTTCTAACTTTTGTTTCACTCGACTTTGCTGATTTTTTTCAGTAGTGGCACTGAAAATTTTTGTGAGTAGTGGCAAAAAAGTACCCAAGGCAATAATCACCCTATATATAAAGGGCGAAACGGCAAGTGCTATCAATATGAAAGCAGTGCCATCTTTTTCAATATTTCAAGAAATTCCAGAAATCGCGATGGGTGGACTGGAACTATGTCCAAATGCGTCGCTCATACCACCCGTAACGATTCTCTCGGCGAACGTACGAGATAACTTACACAGAGAAGCGGTCCCGATAGCGAAGTTGTCATATTAACTTGAACTTATGGATCACTTGTTTGGGCAACACATGAAGGACAGGAGATAACGCATCATTAATATCCCCTACAAGGCCACGGCTGCGCCCCTATAAACGTGCTCACCCGAGCACCCAACCGCTTGATTTACGGGCTTCTGGCCTGGCATTGAGCGCGCAAGACCTTTGCACGAACGTCCTCTGATTAGAGGGTCGGCTGCATAACAGGGCACGTCATAACAATAAGGCCTGGTTACGCACTTCTTGAGTGCACTYATTTAGACACTCGGAACTTAGTATGCCTGCACCCGGCATTGTGACGCCTTTAAGGCCGCACTTGCGAGTGCATTATGACCGCTGAACACCATTAACTCCGGCCATGTAATGGCTTGTTGAACACAGTCTTGATTAACTGAGAGGTAARTGCGATGCGCATCAGCATATTTGGTTTGGGTTACGTCGGTGCAGTCTGTGCCGGTTGCCTGTCTGCACGGGGCCATGACGTCGTTGGCGTCGATGTTGCCAAAGACAAGATCGATATGATCAACGCCGGTCGTTCGCCGATCGTTGAACCTGGCCTGGGCGAACTTCTGAAACAGGGCATCGAGACTGGCCGCCTGCGCGGCACGACCAACTTCGCCGAGGCAATTCGCGACACCGACCTGTCGATGATCTGCGTCGGCACGCCGAGCAAAAAGAACGGCGACCTGGAACTGAACTACATCGAGGCTGTGTGCCGCGAAATCGGTTTTGTTCTGCGTGACAAAACCACCCGCCACACCATCGTCGTGCGCAGCACTGTGTTGCCGGGCACCGTGGCAAACGTGGTCATCCCGATTCTCGAAGACTGCTCCGGCAAGAAAGCAGGCGTCGACTTCGGCGTTGCCGTGAACCCTGAGTTCCTGCGTGAAAGCACCGCGATCGCCGACTACGACCAGCCGCCAATGACCGTCATCGGCGAGTTCGACAAGGCTTCGGGCGACGTTCTGCAATCGCTGTACGAAGAACTCGACGCACCGATCATCCGCAAGGACATCGCCGTTGCCGAGATGATCAAGTACACCTGCAACGTGTGGCACGCCACCAAGGTGACCTTCGCCAACGAGATCGGCAACATCGCCAAGGCTGTCGGCGTCGATGGTCGTGAAGTGATGGAAGTGGTCTGCCAGGACAAGACACTGAACCTGTCCCAGTACTACATGCGTCCTGGCTTCGCATTCGGCGGCTCCTGCCTGCCGAAAGATGTGCGCGCCCTGACCTACCGCGCCGGTTCCCTGGACGTCGAAGCACCACTGCTCAACTCGCTGATGCGCAGTAACGAGTCCCAGGTGCAGAACGCGTTCGACATCGTCTCCAGCCACGACAAACGCAAAGTCGCCCTGCTGGGCCTGAGCTTCAAGGCCGGCACCGACGACCTGCGCGAAAGCCCGCTGGTCGATCTGGCGGAAATGCTGATCGGCAAGGGCTACGACCTGAGCATCTACGACAGCAACGTCGAGTACGCCCGTGTCCACGGTGCGAACAAGGATTACATCGAGTCGAAGATCCCTCACGTCTCGTCCTTGCTCAACTCGAACTTCGAGGAAGTGATCAACAACTCCGACGTGATCATCCTCGGCAACCGTGATGAGAAATTCCGCGCCCTGGCACTGGAAGCACCGCACGGCAAGCAAGTGGTCGACCTGGTCGGCTTCATGTCTCAAGCCACCAGCGTCAGCAAGCGCACCGAAGGTATCTGCTGGTAACACGCCTGTAGGAGCTGTCGAGTGAAACGAGGCTGCGATCTTTCCCAGCTCACTTGAATCCCAAGCGAAAGATCAAAAGATCGCAGGCTTCGCCAGCTCCTACAGGGATTCTGGCGTTATCCAAACCGGGTGGCGCCAGTTTTCACAAGCCTGCCTTAACCCAATCGGGCTCCGCCCGAGATCGAGACGGATGCAGATTATGCACAGGCTAAAGCACGGCCTACTTCAGGCCGCCGGTTGGCTGTTTTACCTAAGTTTATTAATGGGCATCGCCCTGGCGTTGCCTCCGTCCACGTTCGACTCCGAGTCGAAGGACTTCATCTTCCTGATCGGTATCGTCGGTATCTGGCGCTACTCGATGGGTGCCACGCACTTTTTGCGCGGCATGCTGTTTCTGTACGTGGTCTACCCGCACCTGCGGCGCAAAGTGCGCAAGCTGGGCAAAGAGGCAGACCCGTCCCACGTGTTCCTGATGGTCACCAGCTTCCGTATCGACGCGCTGACCACCGCGCAGGTCTACAGCTCGGTGATCCGCGAGGCCATCGACTGCGGCCTGCCGACTACCGTGGTGTGCTCCATCGTCGAAATGTCCGATGAGCTGCTGGTCAAGAGCCTCTGGAAACGCATGAACCCACCGACACGGGTCAAGCTCGACTTCGTGCGCATTCCCGGCACCGGCAAGCGCGATGGTCTGGCCTATGGTTTCCGCGCCATCTCCCGCCACCTGCCGGACGACCGTGCCGTGGTTGCAGTGATCGATGGCGACACCGTGCTGGCCGAAGGCGTCGTGCTCAAGACCGTGCCGTGGTTCCAGCTGTTCGGCAATGTCGGCGGCCTGACCACCAACGAGTTCTGCGAAGTGCGCGGCGGCTACATCATGAGCGAATGGCACAAACTGCGATTCGCCCAGCGCCACATCAACATGTGCTCCATGGCCCTGTCCAAGCGCGTGCTGACCATGACTGGCCGGATGTCGGTGTTCCGCGCCACCGTGGTCACCAACCCGGACTTCATCGCCGACGTGGAAAGCGACTCGCTGCAACACTGGCGCCTGGGCCGCTTCAAGTTCCTGACCGGTGACGACAAGTCGAGCTGGTTCAGCCTGATGCGCCTGGGTTACGACACGTTCTACGTGCCCGACGCCGCGATCCATACCGTGGAACACCCGCCGGAAAAGAGCTTCATCAAGGCCAGTCGCAAACTGATGTTCCGTTGGTACGGCAACAACCTGCGGCAGAACTCCCGCGCCCTGGGCCTGGGGATGAAACGCCTCGGCCTGTTCACGTCAGTGGTGCTGTTCGATCAGCGCGTGTCGATGTGGACGTCCCTGCTGGGCCTGACGGTGGCGCTCATCGCCACCTTCAAGTACGGCACCGCGTTCATCCTGGTTTACCTGCTGTGGATCGGCATCACCCGCCTGATCCTGACCCTGTTGCTGTCCTGTTCCGGTCACCGGATCGGCCCGGCATACCCGGCCATTCTCTATTACAACCAGATCGTCGGCGCGCTGGTGAAGATCTACGTGTTCTTCCGCCTCGATCAACAATCCTGGACTCGCCAGCCCACTTCTCTGACCCGTGATCTCGCCAGCTTTCAACGTTGGTTCAACACCTGGTCGTCTCGGACCATGACCTTCTCCGCCGGCAGCATCTTTGTCGCCGTGCTGCTGATGATGGTCTGACCGAACTCGCCTGAATTAACTAGGAAATCGCCCATATGAATACCGCCGTCAACAGCAACGTAGTGCACGAATCCGAAGCCCAGCGCCAACACGCCCGTGTGAAAATTCCGGCCAAACTGCGTTTCTTCGGCCCTGACCGGACCCCGGTCGAAGCCCGGGTCATCGACCTTTCCGCCGGCGGCCTGGCGTTCAACGCCGGTCAGTTGCCGCTGAAGGTCGGCGATGTGCACAAGGCCCGCCTGCAATTCGTCATCGACAACCTCGGTCTGGCCATGGACGTGGAATTGCAGATCCGCTCCGTCGACCGCCAGACCGGCCGCGTAGGTTGCCAGTTCCAGAACCTGGAACCCCGGGACATTTCCACCCTGCGCCACCTGATTACTTCGCACCTGGCCGGTGACATCGTCAGCGTGGGTGAAATGCTCGCAACCCTGCAACGCGACAACTTCACCAAGGCGCGCAAGGTCAAGGACGGCGGTCATGGCATGACCGCGCTCGGCCGTCTGAAAGCGGTGACCTTCAGCGCCGGTATCTTCGTGGTCGGCCTGGTGGCGTTCGGTTTTATCTTCAAATCGGTGTACGGCATGTACTTCGTCAGCCACGCCCAGGCTGGCCTGGTCAGCGTGCAAGGCATGAACATCACCATGCCGCGCGACGGCACCGTGCAGAGCCTGATCAAGGCTGACGGCGTTGCCGCCAAAGGCGCCCCGCTGGCGACCTTCAGCACCAGCATGCTCGACGTACTCAAAGGCCATCTGGACGAAAACCAACTGCAACCGTCCAAGGTTGAAGAGCTCTTCGGCAAGCAAATGACCGGCACCCTGACCTCCCCGTGCGATTGCACCGTGGCCCAGCAACTGGTGGCTAACGGTCAATACGCCAACAAAGGTGACGTGATCTTCCAACTGGTGCCACGCAATACCGAAGCCAACGTTGAAGCACGCTTCTCCTATCGCCAGTTCGGCGACGTGCGCCCAGGCACCACGGTCAGCTTCCAGATCGCCGGCGAAGACCAGACCCGTACCGGCAAGATCGTCAGCAGCACCAGCCTGAAAAGCGAAGACCTGTCATCCGATATCCGCGTGYAGATCAAACCTGACGAGCCGCTGGACAGCGCACTCGCCGGTCGCCCGGCGGAAGTGAACAGCACCCGTGGCCCGAACCTGAACTGGCTGATCAACAAAGCCATGGCCGCCGGTCTTTAAACAGAGGACATGCCCGTGACGACTCCACAAATCCTCAGAACACCGCGCACCCACATAGGATCACTGTGTGCAGTTGCACTGGCCGTAAGCCTGGCCGGTTGCGCCGGCCTGCCCGACCAGCGCCTGGCCAATGAAGCCCTCAAGCGCGGTGATACCACGCTGGCGGCGCAGAACTATCAGCAACTGGCCGACCTGGGCTACAGCGAAGCCCAGGTTGGGCTGGCCGACATTCAGGTCGACAGCCGCGACCCGGCGCAGATCAAAAAGGCCGAGGCGACTTACCGCGCCGCAGCCAGCGTCTCGCCGCGGGCTCAGGCTCGTCTGGGTCGCCTGCTGGTGGCCAAACCTGGCGCCACCGAAGCCGAACACCACGAAGCCGAGGCACTGTTGAAGAAAGCCGCGACCAATGGCGAAGGCAACACCCTGATCCCGTTGGCGATGCTGTATCTGCAATTCCCGCACAGCTTCCCCAACGTCAACGCACAGCAGCAGATCAGCCAATGGCGCGCCGAAGGCAAACCGGAAGCAGGTCTGGCCCAGGTGCTGCTCTATCGCACCCAGGGCACTTACGACCAACACCTGAATGACGTGGAAAAGATCTGCAAAGCGGCGTTGAACACCACCGACATCTGCTACGTCGAACTGGCCACGGTCTATCAGAAACGTGGCCAGCCCGAGCAACAGGCCGAGCTGATCAAGCAGATGCAGGCCGCTCACAGCCGTGGCACCGTCTCCGCGCAACGGGTCGACAGCGTGGCCCGCGTGCTGGGCGATGCGAGCCTGGGCAAGACCGACGAAAAAACCGCTCAGTCGCTGCTCGAAGGCATCGCCCCGGGCTACCCGGCGTCCTGGGTCAGCCTGGCGCAATTGCTCTACGACTTCCCTGAACTGGGCGACGTCGACACGATGATGAAGTACCTGGACAACGGCCGCGCCGCCGACCAGCCGCGCGCCGAACTGTTGCTGGGCAAGCTCTACTACGAAGGCAAGATGGTGCCGGCCGACGCCAAGGTCGCCGAAGAGCACTTCAAGAAAGCCCTCGGCCGGGAAGTCGCCGCCGATTACTACCTCGGCCAGATTTACCGTCGCGGTTACCTGGGCAAGGTCTATCCGCAGAAAGCCCTGGATCACCTGCTGACCGCTGCGCGCAACGGCCAGAACAGCGCCGATTTCGCCATCGCCCAACTGTTCTCCCAAGGCAAGGGCACCCGGCCCGACCCGGTCAACGCTTACGTCTTCAGCCAATTGGCCAAGGCTCAAGACACCCCGCAAGCCACTGAGCTTGCGCAAACACTCGAAGCGCAACTGCCGCCTGACCGGCTGGCCGAGGCCCAACGCCTGCTCAAACAAGAGCAAGCCATTCGTAGCACCGTGAGTCCGGACACGCTGGAACTGCACGCTTTGCAAGAAGAAGACGGCGAGGAATCCCTATGAAACTCAATCCATTCGTGCAGGCCGGTATTGGCCTGACATTCGCCCTGCTGTGGTCGTGCCCGACCCTGGCGGCCCTGACCGAAGACAAGAACTTCGGTCTCGAAGTCAAAGTTACCGGCCAGTCCGAAAACGACAGTGACCTGGGCACCGCCGGTGGCGGCGACGTTAACGGCGTCGGCCTCGACCTGCGCCCTTGGGTCTATGGCGAAAGCGGCGCGTGGAGCGCCTACGCGATGGGTCAGGCCGTGACGTCCACCGACATCATCGAAACCGACACCCTGCAACAGTCCGACAACAGCGGCACCCAGACCACCGACAGCGGTGATCGCAAGACCAGGAAAAACTACCTGGCGATGCGCGAGTTCTGGGTCGGTTACCAGGGCCTCACGCCTTACCCTGGCGAGATCCTCAAGTTCGGTCGCCAACGCCTGCGTAACGACGACGGCCAATGGCGCGACACCAACATCGAAGCCCTGAACTGGACCTTCGACACCACCCTGTTGCGCGCCAACGTCGGTATCGCCGAACGCTTCAGCGAATATCGCACCGACCTGAAAGAACTGTCCCCCAAAGACAAGGATCGCCTGCACGCCTACGCCGATGCGGCGTATCAGTGGACACCCGGTAACTGGGTCGGCATTCGCGGTCATCACACCCACGATAACGGCAAGCTCGACTATCCGGAGCCGGGCGTGGCTGGCGATACCCTGGACAAGAAACAGAACGGCGACATCAGCTGGCTCGGCCTCACCGCCGACAGTGATGCCTACAACTGGCGCAACACCAACACCGTCAATTACTGGGGCAGCATCACCGGCATGAACGGCGACCGTGACACGGTCAACCCGTTGAATGCCGACGGCACTCGCCCGGCAGAAGCCAAGCGTGGTGAAGACCTGAACGGCTGGGCTACTGACCTGGGTGTTCGTCTGCGTCTCGATCCGCAGTGGCAAGTCGGTGCAGCCTATGCCCGCGCCAGCGCCGAGTACCAACAGAACGGCCTGGAAAGCAACCGCTCGAACTACACCGGTACTCGCTCGCGGGTTCACCGTTTCGGCGAAGCCTTCCGTGGCGAAATGAACAACATGCAGACCGCTACGCTGTTCGGCTCCTGGATGCTCAACGACGAATACGACGCCAGCCTGATCTACCACAAGTTCTGGCGTGTGGACGGCAACAAGCCGGTGGGCAACAACGGCATCAACGCTGTTGAAAACAACACCGACGACGCGACCGGCGCGATCCTCTCCAGCACCTCCCTGCCGCTGGAAGATGGCAACAAGGACCTCGGTCAGGAAATGGACCTGGTGGTCACCAAGTACTTCAAGCAAGGCCTGTTGCCGGCAGCGTTGAGCCAGTCGATCGATGAGCCTTCGGCCCTGGTGCGGTTCCGTGGCGGTGTGTTCAAGCCCGGCGATGCCTATGGCAAAGAAGTCGACTCGTACATGCACCGTGCGTTTATCGACGTGATCTGGCGCTTCTGATGCAAACCGCGAAGGGAGTGCCCGACATGAACAGCGCCAAGAAAGGCTCGATCAGCCTGCTGGCCGGCGCGCTGCTGCTGGCCAGCACAGCCGCCTTCGCCACCGTCGAACCGGTCAAGGCTGTGCACCAGCCTGAACAGCAGAGCAAGCCGACGACCATAGCCAAAGGACTGCAACAGGCCAAGACCTACACCGTCAGCAGCGCACCCACCGCGCCGCTGGACTTGGCCAAGCCGAAACTGCCGGACACTTCTGGCTACACCGCCGAAGCCATTGCCGCGAAAATCGTGCGCACCAAGCCCGGCAAGATCAGCATACGCCGGATGATGCAGGAAGACGCCTTGAAGGACTTCATCGGCGGCGACAACAAGATGGCCGAGTGGGTGGTGCGTCAGCACGGCATCCCGCAGGCGATCTTCGTCGACGACGGCTACATGAACCTCAAGGACCTGACCAAGAAGCTGCCCAAGCAGTACCTCAGCGAAACGTCGCCAGGTGTGTTCCTGGCGAAGTTGCCGATCGTGGTGGGCAGACACGGCATTCTGGAAATCGACAAACAGACCCAGGAATTGCGCCTGTCCCAAGAGGCCGGCTCATTCCTGGTCAACGACGGTCAGCTGTTTGTGCGTGATACCAAGATCACCGGCTGGAGCGAGAAGGCCAACGGTCCGGCGGCCTTCTCGTCGCCCAAGGAGTTCCGTCCGTTCCTGTTGTCCTGGGGCGGCACCGAGACCTATATCGCCAACAGCAAGATCGCCAGTTTCGGTTACGCCAACAGTAAGTCCTACGGCGTGAGTATTTCCCAGTACACGCCGAACATGGCCAAGGTGCTCAAGCGCCCTGAACCGACCGGCTGGATCGTCGGCTCCGAGTTCTCGGACATGTGGTACGGCTTCTACTGCTACGAAACCCGCGACTTCGTGGTCAAGGGCAACACCTACAAAGACAACATCGTCTACGGCATCGACCCCCATGACCGTTCCCACGGTCTGATCATCGCCGACAACACGGTGTACGGTACCAAGAAGAAGCACGGGATCATTATTTCCCGTGAGGTCAACGACAGCTTCATCTTCAACAACCGCAGCTACGACAACCACCTGTCGGGCCTGGTGATCGACCGTAACAGCGTGAACAACCTGATCGCCTACAACGAGATCTACAAGAACCACACCGACGGCATCACCCTCTACGAGAGTGCCGACAACCTGTTGTGGGGCAACAAGGTGATCAGCAATAAGCGTCACGGCATCCGGATTCGTAACAGCGTGAACATTCGCCTGTACGAAAACGTCTCGATGGCCAACGGCCTGACCGGTGTCTACGGGCACATCAAAGACCTGAGCGACACCGACCGGGACATCAAGCTCGACCCGTTCGATGCCGAAGTGTCGCTGATCGTGGTCGGTGGTGAACTGGCTGCCAACGGCAGCGGACCGCTGTCGATCGACTCGCCGCTGAGCGTGGAGTTGTATCGCGTGTCGATGCTCGCACCGACCAAAACCAGCGGCATCAGCTTCTCGGGAATTCTCGGCGAGCGTCAGGATGAAATTCTCGACCTGCTGGTGCGCCAGCAGAAAGCCGTGCTGATCGACCCTGTCGAACGCCAGACCGAAATGCGGGACTGAGGATAATTTTATGCACCCACACTTGATCAAATTACTCAGCCTGTCGGCCCTGACCGCGGGTATTCTCGCGGCCAGCACTGGCGTGCGTGCCGAAGACGCCAAGGCACCGAGCTTCAGCGCCGAGCCGTGCTGCAGCCTGTGCCCGGCAGCCCACGACCCGAAGAACTACACCACCCGCTATCAGCAGAACTTCACCACGCTGGTGCAGGCCCAGGGCGACTGGCTGTTCCGTACCCAAGAAGACTTGCGCACCGAGTTCGACACCACACCCGCCGGCTACAAACGCCTGAAACAACTGCACGATGCGTTCAAGAGCAAAGGCGTGGAGCTGGTCATCGTTTACCAGCCGACCCGTGGCCTGGTGAACCGCAACAAGCTGAACCCGGAAGAAAAAGCCAAATACGATTTCGACAAGGCCCTGACCAACTACAAGACCATGCTCGGGCGCTTCGCGCAGATGGGCTACGTGGTCCCCGACCTGTCACCACTGACCAACGAATCGCTGCCCGACACCCTGCCCGCCCACGATTTCTACTTCCGCGGCGACCAGCACTGGACCCCGTATGGCGCCCAGCGCACCGCGAAGATCGTCGCCGAGAAGGTCAAGCAGTTGCCGGCCTTCGCCGACATTCCCAAGCGTGAATTCGAGACCCATAAGTCGGGTCGCATGGGCAAGACCGGAACGTTACACAACATGGCGGGTCAACTCTGTGGCACCAGCTACGCGATCCAGTACATGGATCAGTTCACCACCGAGCCCAAGGGCGAAGCAGCGGATGGCGATCTGTTCGGTGAATCCGGCAACCCGGAAATCACCCTGGTCGGCACCAGCCACAGTGGCAAGAACTACAACTTCGCCGGTTTCCTCGAAGAGGCCATCGGCGCCGACATCCTCAACGTGGCATTCCCCGGCGGTGGCCTGGAAGGTTCGATGCTGCAGTACCTGGGCAGCCAGGAGTTCCAGACCAAGCCTCCGAAGATTCTCATCTGGGAGTTCTCGCCGCTTTATCGCCTCGACCAGGAAACCATCTACCGCCAGATGATGGCGCTGCTCGACAACGGTTGCGAAGGCAAGGATGCACAGATGAGCAGCAGCGCCATGGTGAAGCCGGGCAAAAACGAACTGTTGGTCAACAGCAAGAACCTGGACCTGCGCAACAGCGACCACCAGGTCGACATCCGCTTCGCCGATACGTCGGTGAAAACCTTGCATGCCACCCTCTGGTACATGAATGGGCGTCATGAGGACATCAAGATCGAGAAACCGGAAACCTCCGAAACCGACGGGCGTTTCGCCTTCGAGTTGCGCACGGACGAAGACTGGGCCTCGCAGAATCTGCTGGCCGTTGAAGTCCAGGGGCCTGAAACACCAGGTGCCGCGCCACAGAAAGTCGAGGCGAAAATCTGCAAACGTAACGTGTTCTCCGGCACCGGGCAGCGTACTGCTCAAGCCGGGCAATGAGGCTAGCTCTTATGAACTGCATGCAAACCCGAACTTTGAAACAGTTACTCGCGCCTTCCCTGCTGGCTTTGGCGATGTTCGCTGGCGCCACCCAGGCCGCCGCACCACTGCGCCCGCCTCAAGGGTATTTTGCGCCTGTGGATAAATTCAAGACCGGCGACAAGAGCGAAGGCTGCGACGCAATGCCGACGCCGTACACCGGCGCCCTGCAGTTTCGCAGCAAATACGAAGGCTCCGACAAGGCCCGTTCGACTCTGAACGAGGAATCGGAAAAGGCCTTCCGCGACACCACCGCCGACATCACCAAGATCGAGCGCGGCACCAGCAAGCGAGTGATGCAGTTCATGCGTGACGGTCGCCCGGAACAACTGGAATGCACCCTCGACTGGTTGACCGCCTGGGCCAAGGCCGATGCATTGATGTCCAGGGACTTCAACCACACCGGCAAGTCCATGCGCAAATGGGCGCTGGGCAGCATGGCGTCGTCCTATATCCGCCTGAAATTCTCTGACTCGCATCCCCTGGCCACCCACCAGGAACAAGCGCAGGTGATTGAAGCCTGGTTCAGCAAAATGGCCGATCAGGTGGTCAGCGATTGGGACAACCTGCCGCTCGAACAGACCAACAACCACTCGTATTGGGCCGCCTGGTCGGTGATGGCCACGTCGGTCGCCACCAACCGCCGCGACCTGTTCGACTGGGCCGTGAAGGAATTCAAGGTCGGCGCCAATCAGATCGATGCCCAAGGCTTCCTGCCTAACGAACTCAAGCGCCAGCAACGCGCCCTCGCCTACCACAACTATGCCCTGCCGCCGCTGGCGATGATCGCCAGTTTCGCCCAGGCCAACGGTGTGGATTTGCGTCAGGAAAACAACGGTGCCTTGAAACGCCTGGGTGATCGCGTGCTGGCCGGCGTGGACGACCCGGATCAATTCGAGAAGAAAAACGGTAAAGGCCAGGACATGACCGATCTCAAGATCGACTCGAAATTCGCCTGGCTCGAACCGTTCTGCTCGCTCTACACCTGCGCGCCGAATGTGCTGGAACTCAAGCACAAGATGCAGCCGTTCAAGTCTTTCCGCCTCGGCGGGGACTTGACCAAGGTCTACGACCCGGCCAATGAAAAAGGCAAAGGTTCTTAAAGCTGACTGTATTCCCCTGTGGCGAGGGAGCTTGCTCCCGCTCGGCTGCGAAGCAGTCGTAACCCCCCGGATTTTCGTGGGGGGTTTGGGGGGGCCGTTGGCCCTTGACTGTTGGTTAAACATGGAGAGATCAGGATGGTATTTTCATCCAACGTGTTCCTGTTTCTGTTCTTGCCGATCTTTCTCGGCTTGTACTACTTGAGCGGGCAACGCTATCGCAACTTGCTGCTGCTGATCGCCAGCTACGTGTTCTACGCCTGGTGGCGTGTGGACTTCCTTGCGTTGTTCGCAGCCGTCACGCTGTGGAACTACTGGATCGGCCTGAAAGTTGGCGCCGCCGGTGTCCGGACCAAACCGGCCCAGCGCTGGCTGCTGCTCGGCGTCGCGGTGGACTTGTGCATCCTGGGCTACTTCAAGTACGCCAACTTCGGCGTGGAGAGCATCAACGCGATGATGACCTCGGTCGGTCTGTCGCCGTTCATCCTGACCCACGTACTGTTGCCGATCGGGATCTCGTTCTACATCTTCGAGTCCATCAGCTACATCATCGACGTTTACCGCGGCGATACCCCGGCCACCCGCAACCTGATCGACTTTGCCGCATTCGTAGCGATCTTCCCGCACTTGATCGCGGGCCCCGTGCTGCGTTTCCGCGACCTGGCCGACCAGTTCAACAACCGCACCCACACCCTCGACAAGTTCTCCGAAGGTGCCACGCGGTTCATGCAGGGTTTCATCAAGAAGGTGTTCATCGCCGACACCCTGGCGGTGGTCGCCGACCATTGCTTCGCCTTGCAGAACCCGACCACGGGCGATGCCTGGCTCGGCGCCCTGGCCTACACCGCACAGCTGTACTTCGACTTCTCCGGCTACAGCGACATGGCGATTGGCCTGGGCTTGATGATGGGTTTCCGCTTCATGGAAAACTTCAAACAGCCGTACGTCAGCCAGTCGATCACCGAGTTCTGGCGGCGCTGGCACATCAGCCTCTCCACCTGGCTGCGTGATTACCTGTACATCACCCTCGGCGGTAACCGTAAAGGCACGCTGATGACCTATCGCAACCTGTTCCTGACCATGCTGCTCGGTGGTCTGTGGCACGGCGCGAACATCACCTACATCGTCTGGGGCGCCTGGCACGGCATGTGGCTGGCAATCGAAAAAGCCATCGGCCTGAACACTTCGCCGCGCAGCTTCAACCCGATCCGCTGGGTCCTGACCTTCCTGCTGGTGGTGATGGGCTGGGTGATCTTCCGCGCAGAGAACCTGCACGTCGCCGGTCGCATGTACGGCGCAATGTTCAGCTTCGGCGAATGGTCGCTGTCGGAACTCAACCAGGCCAGCCTCACCGGTCTGCAAGTGGCAACCCTGGTGGTGGCTTACGTGACCCTGGCGTTCTTCGGCCTGCGTGATTTCTACACCAACCAGCCGCCGGTCAAGACCAAACCTGCGGTGAACATCGAAACCGACGGCCCGGCCGCGGCGACGCCTGGAAAGATCAAAGCCGTACCGGGCGACAACCCGGCCAGCATCCACGAGCCGGGTTACACCGTCGGCGTTGAAGCGACTGTGCAACCGGCCTATTGGACCGCCGACTGGTCCCGTTACGTGATGCGCGCCCTGGTACTGCTGCTGTTCATTGCCTCGATTCTCAAACTCTCGGCGCAAAGCTTTTCGCCGTTCCTTTACTTCCAGTTCTGAGGGATCTGACCATGACCCGCTCATTACGCATCTTCTACATCGCGCTGTTCCTGGTGACCTTGCTGGTCCTGGGCGTGTGGTCGGTACGCAGCTTCTTCGGCTTCAGTACCAACGCCGATGCCACCGTGCTCAACGGGCGCTGGACCAAAGCCGTCGAGACGCACTATGACGACGAGTTCCCGATCAAGCGCCTGGGCACCAACCTTTGGGCCGCGCTGGATTTCAAACTGTTCAACGAAGGTCGTCCGGGCGTGGTGCTCGGTCGCGATCAGTGGCTCTACAGCGATGAAGAGTTCCACCCGATCGTCAACGAAGAGTTGAACTTGCAAGGCAACTACGCGCTGGTCGAAGGCGTGCGCCAGGAACTGAAAAAGCGAGGCGTGCAACTGGTGATGGCGATTGTTCCGGCCAAGACGCGTCTGTACCCGGAGCACCTGGGTGAAGTGAAGCCGGCGAGTATCCACACCAATCTGTACAAGGACTTCCACGCTCGCGTGGCGGCCGACAAGATCCTCGCCCCTGACCTGCTCGGCCCGCTGCAACAAGCCAAGCGCAACGGTCAGCAAGTGTTCCTGCGTACCGACACCCACTGGACCCCGGAAGGCGCACAAGTCGCTGCCCAGACCCTGGCCAAAACCATCGCCGACAAGGCTCCGCTCAGCGGCGAACCGCAAAACTTCGTCACTGAACCTGCCGAGAAGGTGACGCACAAGGGCGACCTGCGGTTGTTCCTGCCGCTGGACCCGCTGTTCGAAAACCTGATGCCGGCGCCAGAACCTTTGCAGAAGCGCAACACCGTGGCGGCCCAGGATCAACCGACCGGTGATGACGCGTTGTTCGCCAACACGGAAGTGCCGGTGGCCCTGATCGGCACCAGCTACAGCGCCAACCCTAACTGGAACTTCGTCGGTGCGCTGAAAGAAGCGCTGCACAGCGACGTGGTCAATTACGCCGAAGACGGCCATGGCCCGATTCTGCCGATGCTCAGCTACCTGAAAAGCGATGCCTTCAAGAACAGCCCGCCACAAGTGCTGATCTGGGAGTTCCCTGAACGATATCTGCCTGTGAACAACGAAATCGGTGACGCCGACCCGCAGTGGGTCGCAGAGCTTAAACAAGCCGGCGCGCGCCAACAAAACGTAGCTGTAAACACCAAATCCGAGACGCCCGACCGGGCGCAAAACTGAAAGAGAGGTACACCCATGACTTTCACTACTACTCCTCGCCGTCTCGCCAAGACCTTCGCTCTCGTTGCCGGCATGAGCGTGCTCTCGATGCAGGCTTTTGCCGGTGGCGACGCCGCCCTCTACGGCCCGACCGCACCGAAAGGCTCCACCTTCGTGCGGGTCTACAACGCCGGTAACGCTGAAGTCAGTGCTACAGTCGGCACCACCAACCTGAACGAAGTCGCGCCGCTGTCCAGCACTGACTTCAGCTTCATGCCGGGCGGCGACTACAGCGCCAAGGTCGGTAGCCAGACCTTGCCGGTGAAACTGGCCGGCGATCACTATTACACTCTGGTCAACAACGCCAGCGGCGCGCCACAACTGATCGAAGAGCCGCCGTTCAAGAACAAACAGAAATCTCTGGTACGCGTGCAGAACCTCAGCGACAAGGCCCTGACCCTGAAAACCGCCGACGGCAAGACCGATGTGGTGCCGAACGTGGCCGCCAAGGGCCGTGGCGAGCGTGAAATCAACCCGGTGAAAGTCAGCCTGGCGCTGTACGAAGGCGACAAGAAAGTCGGCGACGTGAAGCCGGTTGCCCTGGAACGCGGTGAAGCGGCGGTGCTGTACGTCACCGGCAACGGCAGCAGCCTGTCGCCAGTCTGGGTCAAGCGCCCGGTCTCGACGCGCTGATTAATTCATCAGGACGGTGATCACCCTGTAGCAGCTGGCGAAGCCTGCGTCCGACTGCGAAGCAGTCGCAATCCAAGCAACTCGGTCTTTCTGAATGACCGCATTGACGGGATTCACGACGACTACGTCGCCGAACGCAGCCTCGCAGGCTCGGCAGCTGCTACAGAATCGGTGAGCCGATCTGATTACGGAACAAAAACAAGAGTGAAACGACAGAACGTTCGTGGCTCTAACCAATCGATTTAAGGGAGTAACAACATGATTCCGGTGATCTTGTCAGGTGGTAGCGGCTCACGTCTTTGGCCGCTTTCCCGAAAGCAATTCCCCAAGCAATTCCTCGCCCTGACCGGCGAACACACGCTGTTCCAGCAAACCCTGGAACGCCTGGTGTTCGAAGGCATGGATACCCCGATCGTGGTCTGCAACAAGGATCACCGCTTCATCGTCAACGAGCAGCTGAGCGCCCGTAAACTGGAAACCCAGCGCATCCTGATGGAACCGTTCGGCCGTAACACCGCGCCGGCCGTGGCCCTGACCGCGATGATGCTGGTCAATGAAGGTCGCGACGAGTTGATGCTGGTGCTGCCGGCCGACCACGTCCTGGAAGACCAGAAAGCCCTGCAACGCGCCCTGGCCCTGGCCACTGTGGCGGCCGAGCGTGGCGAAATGGTGCTGTTCGGCGTGCCGGCGACCAAACCGGAAACCGGTTACGGCTACATCAAATCCACCAACGATGCCCTGCTGCCGGAAGGCGTCAGCCGTGTCTCGCACTTCGTCGAAAAACCCGACGTGAAACGCGCCACCGAGTTCGTCCAGTCCGGCGGTTATTTCTGGAACAGCGGCATGTTCCTGTTCCGCGCCAGCCGCTTCCTCGAAGAGCTGAAAAAGCACGATCCGGACATCTACGACACCTGCGTACTGACCCTGGAACGTAGCGTGCAGGATGCCGACACCATCGACATCGACTCCGCCACCTTTGCCTGCTGCCCGGACAATTCCATTGACTATTCGGTGATGGAAAAAACCCAGCGCGCCTGCGTCGTACCGCTGACCGCGGGCTGGAGCGATGTCGGTTGCTGGTCGTCGCTGTGGGAGGTCAATGAAAAGGACGCCAACGGCAACGTCACCAAAGGCGACGTGGTCATCCRGGACAGCAAAAACTGCATGATCCACGGCAACGGCAAACTGGTGTCGGTGATCGGCCTGGAAAACATCGTGGTGGTCGAAACCAAGGACGCCATGATGATCGTCCACAAGGACAAGGTCCAAGGCGTCAAACAGATGGTCAACACCCTCAACGAACAGGGCCGCAGCGAAACCCAGAACCACTGCGAAGTCTATCGTCCGTGGGGTTCCTACGACTCGGTGGATATGGGCGGTCGTTTCCAGGTCAAGCACATCTCGGTCAAGCCGGGCGCGTGCCTGTCGCTGCAGATGCACCATCACCGCGCCGAACACTGGATCGTGGTCAGCGGCACCGCTGAAGTGACCTGCGACGAAAACGTGTTCCTGCTCTGTGAAAACCAGTCGACCTACATCCCGATCGCCTCGGTACACCGTCTGCGCAACCCGGGCAAGATTCCACTCGAGATCATCGAAGTGCAATCGGGCAGCTACCTGGGCGAAGACGATATCGAGCGGTTTGAAGATATCTACGGTCGCTCCACCCCGATCGAGCGCGGCGTGTCGGTGAAAACCATCGCGCAGTAATCAATCAGCAAATCAAAAAGCCCTCGTCCAGCCCGCTGCGTTCC
This sequence comes from Pseudomonas sp. 05N433, assembly GCF_056396925.1. Lineage (NCBI taxonomy): Bacteria > Pseudomonadati > Pseudomonadota > Gammaproteobacteria > Pseudomonadales > Pseudomonadaceae > Pseudomonas > Pseudomonas sp. 05N433. The sequence goes on from NZ_JBFTML010000014.1 coordinate 49,814, forward strand.
CTATCCGCAGCGGGTTGGGCGGGGGCTTTTTTACACATTCATGCAGCCTTACGGGTTGTGGCTGGTTTTCTATGCCAGCCACTGACCTTTATTGATCCTGGTATTTTGATCTCAAGTGTTCCATGAAACGCACTATCGATACTGTCAAGTAATGCTCGTGAACTCATTCTTCCCACCTGAACCGGACTGATTCCCGAGTTGCCTAACAGCAGCGCCTTCAATTCTTTCAGTGGGCCTTTAACCATTGGCACCGCGCCCAGGTCCGAAGAGTGTTTGGGATCGAGTACATCGGGAGAAGCAAAAAACTCTACCTTATCGAAATCTTTACCCAAGGCTGCCTCCAGCACCTTGTCATCCTCAAGATCGTATTCGGCAAAGTGTGTCATCGAGCCGAGAAACTTGCGTTCATTCACTTCTCCATTTATCGCCAGAAGAAAGAAGGTGAAGCCCATGTTCCCGGCCTTGGTCCAATCCTTTTCATTGGTATTGCCGCCCTTTCCGCCTAACGTCTTCAAGTTCTGGTGAACCAAAGAAAAGTTAGACGCGATTTCCATAAAGGGAGGTGTTTCGCCGCTGCTCCCGTAGACCGTGTAATGGCGCAAGGTAAAGTTCTGGGGCTTGGTCTTTTCAAGCACCGCAGGTGTTGCCTTTGCTGTTTTGAACTTCAGTTTGCCCTGAGTGATTGTGTTCATCATGTTGTAAGGAGTCACTCTGTCCGTATCGCTGTAATTGTCCTTATACGATTCAAAAATCTCGATCGCTGTACGCACTGCCGAGTTGGATTTTGAGTTTTCACCCTGCTCGTCAAAGAACGTTAACGGGTTGTTTCGAACCATCCGATACAGGTTCAAGCCATCCACAGCGCCTGCCGGATCGGTACTCGCCCATCGCCGCAACCACGGTATGTAGTACCGGAAGCCATAGCAATAAAGCCCCGTGGCATCCTGTTCCTTGCCCGAATAACGAATGGTTTTATAGTCCACTTCAATCGCGTCGTACCACGCGGTCTCGCCAAAGGGATAAAAAATTTCCCGGCTGATGATTTGCGCGTCATCGGCCAGTTCCACGGTGCAGGAGCTCAGGTGATCGACCAGGGTGTAGCGGTACTGATCGTTGACACCGGACGGTGGCTCGCTGTCCCAATGCAACACCCGCACGGTGTTGAGGCCAGCCTGCGCGGTGATGACCTGCAACACCACCCCGGTGCCACTGTCGGTACGAAGTTCCAAGCCCTGCAAGTAACGCACTTCAGCTATCACGGTGCGAGCCCTGGTCTGCAACGCGCGGATTTTGCGCACCCGCTGGCCAGCGCCATCGTAAAAATAGCACTCACCGTCATTGCGTCGGGAGGCGCGTTCCACCGGGCTGACCGAGCGCAATTGATTGCGCAGATCCCAGGTCAACAACCGTCCCTGGTCCAACTCCAGCAAATTACCTTTGGCGTCGAATGCGGCGGCGATGTCCTCTTCCGTGGGCGGCACGCCGTTGCGCCAGGGCAGGCAGCGATTGCTGTAGCGGGCAGCTTTCAAATCGCGCCCATGTTTTTGCGCGCCGATGTGGGTCACCTTCAGCAGATTGCTGCCCTCGTCATAGTGGTAAATCTGCCGATAGTTGCTAACCGCCGCCGGATCGGTGCGACCAACCGACTCGGGTCCTTGATCGGGACCGCCCGCTTCCCAGCCAAAGGCTTCGATCAACTGGTACAGGCTGTTGTAGATGAAGCGACTGATCGGGTCGATGCGCTGGTTGGCGAAGTAGCGCACGGGCAGGGCCTTGTCCTCGATGCTCAAGACATTGCCCATCCGGTCATAGTCGTAGATCAGATGCTGCAACATTCGGGCACTGGCATCCTGTGCCCGACGCTCCATCAACAAACCGTCTTCGGGTCGATAGGCCAGCGTCGTCCGCACCCCGTTACCCGCGACCTCCTCTTCGACTTGCCCTTGGGCGCTGTAGCGGATCTCGCTGACCAACGTTTGCCAAATGGATTGATCCTTCAATTGCAGTCGGCTTTCGCGCAATCGGCCATCGACGGTCAGACCGAAAGTCTGACGATTACCCTTGGCATCGGTCTGTTCCAGCACATCACCCAACGGGCCGAAACGCCACCTGGACGTCGCCCCAGTCCCCGGTTCGAGCAGCCGTCGGCGATCATCAATCGATTCCGGCCAATCGGGGGTTAGCGGCTCAAGGGTGAAGTGGCGGGTGTTTTCGATGCCTTCACCGCTGATCGCAAACGAGTCGAACAGTACGCTGCCCGCCGGGTCGTCATGGCGAATCAGTTTGCCGTACTGGTTAAGGTCCTGATGACCCTGGCCCGGGTAGCCATAAGCAAAGCGCTCGACACAGCGACGGGGCTCCACGGCGCCCTGTTCGAACACCGCCACGGGCCGCAGCAAATCGTCATATTCGACCTCGCGACGTGTTTGGCGGCTGTCCCAGTCCGACAACACTTCGTCGGCCAGACCGCGCAGGGTGATCTGCGTTCCGGCATCAACGCTGTCCGTGCGCAACGCGTTCCCGGACAGCGAATACACCGTGATCAGATTGGGAGGGGTCAGGGAATCGCCTTCTTGCAGCGCCCATAACCGCGGATCCCACTGTTTGACTGCACGTCCTGCGCCATTGTGAGCAGTGCGATTGATGCGGACCTCAGCGGGCAGGTTTTCGATGGCGCGCCAGTAATCTACCAAGCGAATCGACAGGCCGCGCGGATCGAAGATCCTCAGTGTGGGCGTCTTGTGGTGCATTTCCATCGCCTCTGTCCATCGAATAACAGCCCCGTCGGCCAATGTCTTCTAACGTTTCAAGAACATGGCTGGCTACTGTCAGAAATTACAGTACCGACCAACGGTACAACCCCTTGCTCACCGAATATCCATTCTCGTGCCCCTTCGGTAGGATGTCGGTTATCCGTTCATGGAGCGTTCAAACATGTTCATCGGCGTCCTGCTGGTCATCACCTGGCTGATCCTGCTGCTGCGCTACCCGGCCAAGGCCGTGCCGGTTTCCGTGGCGGCCGCTGTCGGATTGGGCCTGGTGGCGACGTGGGTCTTCTGGATGGACAACCGCGAAATCAAGCAACTGGCACGCCTTGAGCTGCGCATCACTTACGCACCCGAGCACTGCCCGGCAGATCGGCCATTGAAGCTCACGATGAAAAACGGCAACGACGTGCCACTGATCGAGTTGCGCTGGCGCATCGCGGCGTATGCGCCGGGCGATACGGTGAACCTGGCCGACAATCAATACGCCGCGCCACGTTATCGCGGCCCCGGCGAATTGCAGGCCGGCGGCAGTTGGGAAGACTGCTTGCCGCTACCGCCCTTGCGCCCCGGCTACCGCCCGCAAACCCTGGAATTTCGCGCTGAACGGTTGCAGGGTAGTTTCTCCGACTGATCCCCCTTTTTCTTTTGCACAAGGACCGCGCCATGCCTGTTGCGTTGATTACCGGTTGCTCCAGCGGCATTGGCCGCGCACTTGCCGACACCTTCAAAAATGCCGGTTACGAAGTCTGGGCCAGTGCCCGCAAGGCTGAAGACGTGGCAGCCCTCACCGCCACCGGTTTCACCGCCGTGCAGCTGGACGTTAACGATGGCCCGGCCCTCGAACAGTTGAGCGAGCGGATCAACCAGCAACGCGGCGGCCTCGATGTGCTGATCAACAATGCCGGTTATGGCGCCATGGGGCCGCTGCTCGATGGCGGCGTGCCGGCCATGCAGCGCCAGTTCGAAACCAACGTGTTTGCGATTGTCGGCGTCACTCGCGCAATGTTCCCGGTACTGCGTCGCGCCCGGGGGCTGGTGGTGAACATCGGCAGCGTTTCCGGGGTTCTGGTCACGCCGTTTGCCGGTGCCTACTGCGCCTCGAAAGCCGCCGTGCATGCCTTGAGCGATGCGCTGCGCATGGAGCTGGCGCCGTTCGGCGTGCGGGTCATGGAAGTTCAGCCTGGGGCCATCGCCTCCAGCTTCGCGAAAAATGCCGGCCACGAAGCCGAGCAATTGATCACCGAACAATCCCCGTGGTTTCCACTGCGTGAAGGTATTCGTGCACGGGCCAAGGCCTCTCAAGATAAACCAACGCCGGCCAGTGAATTTGCCGCCGGTTTGCTCAAGGCTGTGCAGCAGAGCAAACCACCGCGTCTGGTGCGTTTGGGTAACGGCAGCCGGGCGTTGCCGTTAATGGCGGGGTTATTGCCAAAAGGGTTGCTGGAGTCGGGGTTGATGAAGCGGTTCGGGTTGCGCGGGCAGCTCTGAGACCGCGAAGGCGTCAAAACACACTTTCAGACTTTCAGGAAACAGCATGACCGACTACACCGAATACTTTGACGAAGTGATCCAGGCCCACGTAGCCATCGAGCAATGGTTGGCCGAAGAGCGAGACGAGGCCGAGCTGGAGCAATTGCTGACGCGTTTTTCACCGCAGTTTTCCATGGTCTCGCCGTTGGGCCGGGTGCTGGATTTCGAGGCGTTGAAAGAATTGTTTCTGTTGGCGGGCGGGAAGAAGCTCGGGTTCAGGATTGAGCTCAGCGAGTTGCGAGGTGTCGCGCTGTATGACGGTGGCGCAGTAATCAGTTACCGCGAGCAACAGACCGATGCGACGGGGCTGCATTCTGATCGGCGGTCCTCGGCGGTGTTTGAGAAACAGGCCGATGGCAAGGTGGTTTGGCGGCATTTGCATGAGACGTTTTGCCAAGGCTGACACGGCCACTTTTTGTGGCGAGGGGGCAAGCCCCCTCGCCACAGGTTATTCGCCAGCCGGGGGGTTCACCACCACCGTACACGTAATCCCCGCCGCTAACAGCACGCCCTCCGGCACTTCATCAATGTGAATCCTTACTGGCACCCGCTGCGCCAGACGCACCCAGTTAAAGGTCGGGTTCACATCAGCGATCAGCTCGCGACTCTCCGGGTTATCGCGGTCGTAGATGCCGCGAGAAATACTTTCCACGTGGCCCTTGAGCACTTCGCCGCTCATCAGTTGCATGTCGGCTTTATCGCCCACGCGAACATGCGGCAGTTTGGTTTCTTCGAAGAAGCCATAAACCCAGAACGAATTCATGTCGACCACCGCCATTTTCGCTTCGCCGATGCGCGCATAGTCACCGCGATGGACGTTGAGGTTGGTGACGTAGCCGTCCACCGCCGCCCGCACTTCGGTGCGTTGGAGGTTCAGTTCGGCGGCTTCCAGTTGCGCTTGCGCGTTCTGGTAATCGGCCAGGGCCGAGTCGGCGATGTTGGTGGCGTCGTCGCGGTTTTCCCTGGAGATCACCAGGTTGTCGAGGTCGGCGCGGCGATGGGCGTTGACCTTGCGCATCTCCCACGTGGCCTTGCGCGAGGCCACCAGGCTCTGCGCCTGTTTCACCGCGAGGCGGTAATGCTCGGGGTCGATGCGCATCAGCAAGTCGCCCTTTTTCACCAACTGGTTGTCGCGTACCGGCACCTCCACCACCTCACCGGTCACGTCGGCGGCGACGTTGATGATGTCGGCGCGCACCCGGCCGTCACGGGTCCAGGGCGTGTTCATGTAATGCACCCACAAGGTCCGGCCGATCCACAGGGCAAGGGCCAGCACCAGCAAGGTCGCGAGCAGGCTGAAAAGCTTTTTCATCAAGGCCTTCTTCAGTGATAGAGAGTCAACGGTAGACAGTCAGCGCCAAGGCGCCGAACAGACAGGTAAACAGGCTCAGGCGCAGCAGCGCCGGGTGCCAGAAGAAACGGTACAGATCGAACCCGGACAAGAATCGGTCAAGGGCCCAGGCCAGCGCCGCCGCAATGAAAAACATCAGGGTCATGGTCGGCATATACACGCCGTGGAAGGCGATTTCACGAGGCATGTTCAAGTCCTTGGGGCTTGGCAGTGGTGTATGAAGCCAGCGGCGATTGCGGGTCGAGCAACGAGGTGCGGATGAAGTGCAGGTAACTCTTCACCCGGCGTAATGCGGAGGTATCAAAGTGCGGCGCAAAGGGTTCGTCGGTGGCCTGCACGCGGCCGATCGCGTGGTCGACGGCGACCAGCGCCCGCTCCAGATTGCTCTGGCCCGGTTGCAGAAACAGCCGCACCAGCGAACGCCCCATCACCCGGATGGACTGGCGCCACGGCTGGGATTCGGCGTACGCCGGGTGCACCGGCAGAATCGCTTGTTCTTTACGCAGTTCGATAATCGCGTGGCCGACTTCCAGCACCACCAACATCCAGCGCAACAAGTCCCGCTGCACCTGCGGCTGTCCTGCGGCGAGGCCATAGGCCTGATGCAGCAAGTCCCGCGTACGGCTTTCGAAACTCGACGCCAGCCCTTTGAGTTTGCCGCTGATGGCGTACACCACTTGCCCGCGCAAGTCCTGCTCCAGCCGCCGCCACAACCAGCGGCTGTTGGGTGGCAGAATGATTGCCCCGGCCGCCGCGCACACCAGCATGCCCATGACCATGGCGATGTAGTCGTTGATAAAGGCGTAAGGGTTGTAGACCGTAAGGTTGTCCGGCACCGAACCGGTGCTGAAGAAGATCAGCAACCCCAGGCCGACACCGGCGTATTGCGGCCGAGAAGTGAGGAACGAGCCGAGCACGATCACCGGCGCGAGCATCACGCAAAGCAATGGAAAACCGTCGATCCAGGGAAAGATGAAAAACATCTCGACGAAGCCGATCAGCGCCCCGAGCAAGGTCCCGCAGGCCATCTGAAAGGCCATGCGCTTGGGGTTTGGCGTCGCGGCTGACAGGCCGACTGTGGCGGCGGCGATCAGGGTCATGGTCGCCCCGCTCGGCCACGCGGTGGCCACCCAATAGCTGCCGAGCACCACAAGGATGAACGCGGCGCGAATCCCCGACGCGGCCGAGGCCAGCCAATTGGTTTGCGGGGTGAAGGGTTCGTCCCAACGCTCCCGTTCGTGGCTGTGATCGGCCAGGGACGCGTGGGTCTGTGCATAACTGTGCAAGTCGTCGACGAAGCGATAAAGCAGTTCGTAGGCGGTGTGAAAATCCAACTGCTCGGCGTCGCTCGGATCGTTCTCCTGAAAGCTCGCCCGCAGCTTGCGCACCCGCGCCGGCAAGTTGTCCTTATAGGTCGCCAAGGCGCTGGTCAGGCGAGCGGCATCAGGGCTGGTCAGCGCACGGCCGCTGAAACCGTCGAGCACTTCGGCCAAGTCCTGCAACCCTGGTTTGATCGCCGCGACAACATGATCGGCGCCACTGCCGCGCAGGCGCTCGAGCAACTGATGCAGGGCATTGAAGCGCGTGGTGACGCCCATGAATTCGCTGTTCAAGCGACTGAGCCGCCCATTGCGCCGACGCATGTGCGGGTCTTCGAACACCGTGACACTGCGCAGTCCTTCCAGGCCCACCGCTTCGGCGATGAACCGAACGTTGCTTGCTTCAAACGCTTCGCGCCGACTGCGACCGCGCAAGCCATCAGTGACGAACAACGCAAACACACCGAAGCGCTGATACAACGCATTGCGCATCGCCGCACTGGCGGTTTGCGGCAGGATCGCGGCGCTGACCAGCGTCGAGCAGAGAATCCCCAGAGAGATTTCCAGCACTCGCCAGACCGCAGCCATGAATGCGCCGTCCGGGTGAGCCAGAGCGGGCAGCCCAACCATCGCCGCCGTATAACCGGCGAGCACAAATCCATAGGCGCGAAAGTTGCGACAACGCGCTGCGCCAGCCGTGCACAGGCCGACCCAGATCGCCAGCGAGCCGAGGAACAGTTCGGTGTTCTGCGCGAACAAGGCAATCAGCGCGACCATCACCGCCGACCCGGCCAACGTGCCGAGAAAGCGATAGAAACTCTTGGCGAACACCTGGCCGCTTTGCGGTTGCATGACGATGAACACGGTGATCATCGCGGTGCGCGGTTGCGGCAATTCAAGACGCATGGCCAGCCACAACGTGAGGAATGCGGCGAACAGCACCTTGAAAATGTAGACCCAGGTCACGCCGTCGCTGCGCGCCCAGTCGAAGAAACCCCGGCGCCATTCAAGGGAATACAGCCAGCGCAAAGGTGCGGGCAAGGGAGTCATGAAATTTTGCTCAATGGTCTAGGGCTTGAGGAACTGTGGGTGTGCCTGAAACGTCGTGCTCACTTCAAAAGGCTCGGGGTTTTCGGGGGCAGGGTTTTCTCGGCACTCGGGACGTCGTTGCCAGCGCCAAGGCCTCCGCCCAAAGCAGTCACCAGCTCAGCATGAGCACTCAACCGCGCAGCCTGAACCTGCTGCTGCACTTGCTGTTGCTTGAACAGCAAAGTCTGCGCATTGAGTACGTTGAGGTAATCGGTGAGCCCACGTTGATAGGCGATCATCGCGATGTCGTAAGTCTTCTGCGCCGTGGCCACCGATTCGGCGGCGAACGTTTGCTGCTTGTCCATCGACTCGCGGCGGATCAACTGGTCGGAGATGTTCTTCAGCGCATTGACCAGCGTCTGGTTGTATTTGGCCACGGCAATGTCATAACCGGCCGAGGCTTCACCCAGCTCGGAACGCAAGCGGCCGCCGTCAAAAATCGGCAATGTAATCGCAGGTCCCACGCTGTAGTTGAGCTTCTTGCCGGTCAGGAACTCCAGCGCACCGCCGCCAGTGGCCATGTAACCGAGGCTGCCGACCAGATCGACGTTGGGGTAGAAGCCTGCGTGAGCGACATCGATGCCCCGCGCCTGGGCCGCCACTTGCCAGCGACTGGCAACCACGTCCGGGCGTTGACCGAGCAATTGCGCCGGCAGCGACGACGGTAACTTCAGCGCCGCCCCCAACGACAACGTCGGCCGTTGCAACTGCGCGCCCTCCCCCGGGCCCTTACCGGCCAAGGCTGCGAGCTGATTACGGCTGAGGGCGATTTCTTCGTCCAGCGCATCGAGTTGGCGATGGGTTTCCGGTAGCGGCGTTTCGGCCTGGCTGACTTCGAAGTGCGTGCCGATGCCACCGTCCAGGCGTTTTTGCGCCAGGTCGAGGATTTGTTGTTGCTGCTTCAAGGTGGCCGCGACGATGTCCCGTTGCGCGTAATGCAACGAGAGTTCGATGTAGGCGCGCACGATGTTGTTCTGCAATTCGAGCTGGGCCTGCCGTGCTTCGGCAGCGCTCATGTGCGCCATGTCCACCGCTCGCTCGGTGGCGTTGCTTTCGCGCCCCCAGAGGTCGAGGGCATAGCTGAAGCCCAGCGCGGCGTTGTTGTCCCAAGTGGTGGTGTTGGCCAACTCACCGGGGCCGTAGAACTGATCGGTGGGCCAGTTGTGGCGTTTGAGGGTCGACTGGCCATTGATCTGCAGCGACTCGGCGGACTCGGCAATACCCGCCATGGACCGGGCCTGACGCACCCGCGCGGCGGCCATGGCCATGTTCGGACTGTCTTGCAGGGCGAGGGAGATCCAGCGGTTCAGTTGCGGGTCGCCGTAGGCCTGCCACCATTGGGCGGTGGGCCAGTGAGCGTCCCGGGCGGCGCTCTGGATGGCTTCGTCGGTGGCCAGTGAATTGGCCTCCAGTGCCTTGCCTTGTGGGGCAATACCGCCGGTTCCGATGCAGCCGCTGATTGCCAGGGTTAAAGCCAAAACACTGAGCGTCTTGAGCGCTCTGTTGATGCGACGCGGCACTGCTGCAAATTCCTGAAAGGGGGGAGAGTCACGAGATCCTGTAGGAGCCGG